>JADFSS010000097.1 GCA_022560655.1 Candidatus Neomarinimicrobiota bacterium | reverse complement strand
ATAAGCCGCCGCACCCATTTGCCGCCAGTTTTAACGGTACAGGTCGTGGACCGAACGAGAACAGTTTACCATTCCAGAATTCAGGATATACGATCAACAACGAACTCGATTCATATGCCGTGGAATTAAACAGCGTGTTCGGCAGTAATATTGCCAATCGCTTCTTTTTCAGTTATAATAAATTCCGTGATTTTCGTGAACCAGTCAGCGAGGATTTTCCGACGATAGAGATCGGAGAAGGCGGGATTACTTATACGACGGTGGGTCATGAACCGTTCTCGATACACAATATATTAGATCAGGATGTCTTTCAGTTTACTAATAATCTCAGTTATTTCTCCGGAAGGCACGTATATACCGTCGGCGTCAACTATGAACGATTCAACTTCTTCAATTCGTTCAACCTGTTCCGACACGGTTTATTTGTAGAGGCTGGTGATCTGGATTTACTGTTTCCGGGTGCCGGGTATCTGGATTTTCTTGGCGCTAGTACATTTTCATCGTTGGATAATTTCTTTATTCGTACAGACCGTTCAGATTCCACCAATTTCTACGACTTGAGGTCGGTAATTGGTTCCGGTCCGTTTGTGGGTGAGAATATTGAGGTGGGTCAGCTGGCTTTTTATGCGCAGGACGAATTTCAAATGTCCGATCAGTTTAAATTGACATACGGACTCCGTGTTGATTTCCCAATTTATTTTACGGAACCTATTGATAACCCATTCTCGAGAGCTTTAACGCTGTTAGACGAAAACGGTAATTCCGAGACCGTCGATCAGAGTAAACTCCCCGATGCAACGCCCTTGTTTTCACCCCGTGTAGGGTTCAACTGGGACGTAAACGGGGACAGATCTCTCCAGCTCAGAGGAGGCACCGGAATATTCACAGGACGATTACCATTCGTCTGGATAGGGAATAATATTTCAAATCCGGGTCCAAATCCAAACCTCTTCCCCGCGTTTTCAGAAGCGGATGTACCGGATGAGCATATAACCGACGACGGCTCGGGCCGTCTTGTCCCGGGCAGGTCAATTTTGAAGCAGAGCTTTTTCCTGAATGCAATGGTTGAGGATTTTAAATGGCCTCAAGTCTGGACGACAAACATTGCGGTAGATAAACAACTACCTTGGGATATACTGGGGACATTTGAATTTCTATACAGTAAAGATTTGAATTCGGTTTATTTAAGAAACGCCGATCTGGCAGCTCCGGTTGGCAATCTTCCGGATCCTGACGGCAGACCGATTTACGGTGGCGGCATACTGAATCCAACTGTGGTTTTAAATGGAGTTACCCTTGTGAGTGGCGATGCCTATAGTGGTGCTTACATCATAGATAACTCAAGCGAGGGGTACAATTTCAACTTCACGGTGCAGCTACGGAAGATTTTCGATTTCGGGCTCAATACCAGCCTATCTTATACGTTCTTGGAGGCAAAAAGCAATTTGAAATCGACTGAAATCGCTTTCGAATTGTGGCAGCAGAATCCGGTTCAAGGCAATCCGAATAAGCCGGAACTCAGCTTTTCCGAATTCGGTCATCGGCACCGAATCGTTGGCGGCGCGAACTACAGCCATCGCTGGTCAAGCAGCCTGGCGACGCAGTTTGGCCTATTCCTCGAAGTGGCACAAGGTAATAGATTTGCAGGCGCCGGCGGGAATCGCTATTCGTTCACGTACTCTGGTGATGTCAATGGCGACGGTTCTCCCTCAAACAACGATCTGATCTACATCCCGAAAGATGCCAATGACATCAATCTTGCTGATCCAACTGAATGGGCCGCTTTGAACGCTTTCATAGAGCAGGACAATTATTTGAAGAACCATCGTGGTGAGATCGCTGAAAGATTTGGCGCCGTGAATCCCTGGTACAGCAATATTGACCTGAGGATACTCCAGGACATTTCGGCCCCGGTGATGGGCAACCTGCAGATCAGCCTGGACATCTTGAACGTGGGGAACCTGATCAACTCCAACTGGGGGGTGCGGCAGGTGGCCAGTGCAGCTGCAACTTCACCCCTAAGATTTACTGGAAATTTTGACGCTAACGGCAATCCTGAATTCAACTTTACTGGACCTGAGGAAACATATATTGATGACCCCGGTCTGTTTTCGCGCTGGCAGATTCAGCTGGGGGTGCGCTACTCGTTCTAGCCATAGCATCGCAACGATCCATGCAGCAGGGCCCGGTCTATCCGGGCCCTGCGCTTATTTGGGGGCGGTGGCCGCTTCGCCATAGCTCACAACCTATTGGCCGATACCTTTGGCCTCGCAGCAAGTATTTGGAGGCAAGATTGCCGGTCGGGCTAGTCGGCCTGCTCCGGTTCGGGGGCGTCGCCCTCGCCAGGATGCCCCTCCTGCATATGCTCGTGGAGCCGCTCCCGCCAGCCGTAGTGGCCCCAGCGACCCCATGGCCGCCCGTGGCTGAGCAGAATTTTGCCGAGCGCCAGCAGGCCCAGGGCCTGTAGGAAGGTGATGTAGGGACCGTCAAAAATGGGGGGCACCAGCCAGTTCCAGAGCAGCATTGTCACGCCCCCAAAGGCGATGACGATCACGGCAATAGACCCGGCTATGCGCAGGGGTGAACGTGTGAATTTGCCAGCGTAATGCATGTTTGAGTTCCTTCTATAGCGTTATTGATTTCAGATCGTCTAGCGCAGTCCTTAAGGACAGCACAGCGTAATGTTTGCGCGAGAGGAGCGTGGTGACCGGTTCGCCGGTCAGGGCGGCCATCTCGGCGTAGCTCAGCCCCTGCAACTCATGCCAGATGAAGACGTCGCGCTGGGGCGCGGGCAAATCGTCCAGGGCAGCCTCGATGGTGGCGGCGACCTCGGCGCGGGCGAAGCGACGCTCGGGATTCTGGGACAGGTCGGGCAGTAGCTCGTCCAGCAGGTAGTCCTCACCCGCGTCGTCCAGCTCCACCTGCCGGCCCAGTCCGGGCTTACGGGCCAGGTCGGTGACCCGGTTGCGGGCCACCCGGAAGAGCCAGGCCGAAATGTCCCCCAGTGACACAATCTCATCGTAACTGACGGTGAGCTGCAGCAGCACATCCTGGAGGATGTCCTCGGAGTCCCTGCGCGAGGGGGCCAGCCAGCGGATGAAGGCCAGCAGGCGCTCGCGGTAGGTGCGCACCAGGCGGTCGATGCGGCCGCGGCGGTGGGCCTCAGCGGCGGTCATGGGGCCGGCTCCATAGAGAGTGCCATGGCTGGCGGCGAAGCTACGCATAGAGGCGGGTATTGTAGTTGTCATACTTAGCTAGACGGATTGGGCGGGAAAATATTGCAGACTTTTTTTGGGGGTAGCGCGGCGGCGCTCCAATTGCCCCCCTCTCCAGCCCCTCAGCGCCATAAGTTAGGTGCACTGCCGTGCAGCGCGTCGCCATCAGAAGTGCCCGTGGGGCGGGCGTCCTCGCCGCTACCATCCTGGTGAGCGGCATGGCGGCCTTCATGGGCCGCACCGTGAGTATTTCCCTGCCCGCCATCCAGGCCGAGTTCGGCGCGGCCGTCAGCCAGCTGCAGTGGGTCATCACGGTCTACGCCCTGGTGCTAGCCACTTTCACACTCATCAGCGGGCGGATGTGCGACGCCTACGGCACCCGGGGGGTGTTTCTGGGGGGCATCGGTCTATTCGGGGCGGGAGCGGTGGCGGCGGCCGCGAGCGGATCGATGGCCATGCTCATTGCTAGCCAGGTAGTGCTGGGGCTGGGGGGCATGCTCATGCTGCCGGCCTGCCTGGCCCTCATCAATCTCACCTTTGCCGAGGACCATAAAGGGGCGGCCATCGGACTGTGGGCGGGGGTGGGGGCGGCGTTCGGCGTGCTGGGGCTGCTCACCGGGGGACTGGTGGTTGAGGTCTGGGGCTGGCGCGGCGGCTTCTGGCTGTTGGCGCCACTGGCGGGCATGGCCTGGCTGCTGGCGCGGCGTAGCGTGCCACCGGTCCCATCCGCTGGCAGCCGTCAAATCAGTCTAGGCAGCAGCCTGGCATTGGCCGCGGGCCTGCTGGGGCTGGCCTACGCTCTGATAAACGGGCTGGGGCTGGGCTGGGGGCACCCGGCTGTGGTGGCGGGTGGAGCGGCGGCAGCGGCAGGAGCCGCGCTGTTCCTCAGGGCCGAGCGGGTCTCTCCAACGCGGCTTGTCCCGCATGGCTTCGTGGCCTCCAGCGGAGTGTTTTGGCCCAACGCGGTGACTTTTTTCCTCTATTTCGCGCTGAACGGGTCATACGTTTTCCTCATCGTCTTTTTCCAGGAGGTTTTCGGGCTGCCGCCGTCTCGGGCGGGCATAGGTCTGCTCCCACCTTCACTGGCGGTGATGCTGCTGAGCGGATGGTTCGGGCGTCAGGCTGACCGCCGGGGCGCTAGGGGCTTCATCGTAGCGGGCACAGGCCTCACGGCGCTGGGCATGGCCTGGGTGGCGGCTGCCCCGGCCGGGGCCACTTATCTGCGTCACTTCCTGCCACCCTTGCTCTCTATCGGCCTGGGGATGGCGCTGTTCGTGGCGCCACTCACCAAGCTGGCCGTAGCGGTTCGGGACGAGCACTCCGGGGTGGCCTCAGGGCTGAACAACACGGTGGCCCGCGTTTCGGGCCTGCTGGCCATGGCACTGCTGGGGGGCGTTTTGGCCACGACCTTCGGGCAGGGGCTGGACGGGACGGGGCTGAGCAGCGTGGTGGCGGAGGCATTGCAGCAGCAACCGGCACTGGGAACGGCGGTGCTGCCAGCGGACCTATCGCCGGATGAGGGGGCCGCGATAGCCCGGCTGGTGGCAGCGGCGCGGCTGGGAGCCTACCACTGGACCATGGGCGTCAACGCGGCTTTTGCGGGGGTCAGTTTCCTGCTGTCGGCGGTTATGCTAAAGGGGGGCGGCCGCTAGGCTAGATCGACTCCAGGGCGGCCTGGGTCGCCGGCACATTGCGGCGGCAGGGCTCCATGAACGGCGAGCCGTATTTCTCGCCCAGTTTCACCGCGTTGGGGTAGTTGCGCAGGGCCTTTCTCAGGTTGCCGTCGGCCTTGAGGCCGTCGCCCAGGCTGTCGTAGACGTTGGCCGACTTGGGGAAGTGCTTCACATTGTACTCAAAGGTCCGGACGGCCTTTTTGGGGTCCTCCTGCCGCAGATAAAAGTAGCCCAGCGTGTTGATCTTTCCCTCCGGGGGTGAGACGGTGTAGCCGAGGCGCTCGGACAGACACTGATAGTGATCGACGGCCACCTGCAGGCCGTCCTGTCCGGCCAGGTCGACGTTGATGGTGAAGTTCCAACCGTCGAAGAGCGCTTCCAACCAGCCATAGATGCTGCGGTGGACCACCGAGCCGTGGTCCTCTCCGGCCAGTACCGTGCATGACCTGTGGAAATCCTCCCGGGCGTTCATGGAGAGCTCCTGCGCCATCCTGGCGGCAGCGATCCGCTCAGCGTCCTGCCGGAGGTCGTGCTGAACACGGCCACCACGGCCCACATCCTGGGCGACTGCGGGATGGGGGCCACCCCGGAGGAGGGGGTCACCGACCGGCGGGGCGGGTACACGGATATGCGGGGCTCTACGCGGTGGACGGCTCGGTAGTGCCGGTGAATCTGGGGGTGGACCCGGCGCTTACCATTACCGCCCTGGCGCAGTACGTGCTGGGCGAGGTGTAGCTTTCCCTACAGCTCCACAAACCCTTTCTGCCCCCTGACCCGCTCCAGCCAGCGGCCCACGGCAGGGTAGGCGGCCAGGTCGAAGCCCCCCTCCGCAGCCACGTGGGTGTAGGCGAACAGGGCGATGTCGGCGATGGAGTAGGCGGCGCCGGCGAAGTAGTCGTGGCGGGCGAGGTGCTGCTCCATGACGGCCAGGGCGGCGTTGCCCCGGGACAGCAGGCCGGGCAGTTCCTCCCGGCGGGGGTGGTCGGCGGGGTAGTTATTGGAGATGCTGCGGGCGATAGCCAGGTAGGGCTCGTGGCCGTTCTGCTCGAATAGCATCCACGCCAAGGCCCGGGCGCGGTCCAGTTTGTCATCGGGCAGGTAGGGGGTGCCCTCCGCCAGATAGTGGAGGATGGCGCCGGACTCGGGGAGGTGCTCGCCGGTGGGCAGTTCCAGCAGGGGCACTTTGCCCATGGGCGTGAGGGCCAGGAACTCCGGCGTGCGGGGCTTGACGCGGGTGGAGGGGATCTCCTCCCAGTCGTACTCCTCGCCCAGATGGGCCAGCAGCAGCCGCACCTTGTAGCAGTTGCCCGATGTCATCATGCCATA
>JADFSS010000096.1 GCA_022560655.1 Candidatus Neomarinimicrobiota bacterium | reverse complement strand
AAATGATCGCCGTCCTTGAGCGAACCACGGTGACGCCAACCCAGTAATCCGGACGGGCGAATCAACGCCGGCAGGATGACGACAGCAATCGAAATGGACATTTGGCGGTACTGTATACTACTCGCGTCGATCAATATTTGCGGCTCGAACTCAAGTGAAACCGCCGCATGAATCAGACCAAGGCGGGAAGGGAATATCAGCGCCATGGCATTATTTGTAGTCAAGCATGAGCACAGTGCGGATGTCTGTCCGGCACAGGACCCGCGGACGGCACCTATGCTGCTCGCGCAGTTATCCGCAGAAAATGCGGCCAAGTATGATGTCACGATCCACGGAGAGGCCGTGGTGGACGGTGGCCACACCCTGTACCTGATCCTGAATGCCCCCGATATCAAGCAGGTTGAGGGGTTCATGTCGATGTTTGCCCAGGTGGGTAGCGTGGAAGTGTTGCCCTCTAATTCATGCGAGTTCGTGGTTGCACGGCTGGGATGCTAGGGATTGAACCGAGCAGTCAACGCAGTTCAGTGCGGTTGCACAATCTTGGGCACATCTGTAACGTACACCCTGAGGCCGATGGCCGCCGGGGAAGCGAGGATTGACGTTGGTTACCGGAGGGAATGAGGAGCTTTATGGCCTACATCATCACTGAACCGTGTTTAGGTGTCTGCGATACCTCCTGTGTGGAGGTATGCCCGGTCGACTGTATTCATGGTCCTTTTGAGAAGGACGATGCGGGAGCCGGCGCCAAGGAACTCAAAGAAGCTGAGAAAAGCCTGGAAGGTCTGCAGCTATATATCGACCCTGACGAGTGTATCGACTGTGGGGCATGTGAGCCGGAGTGCCCAGTCGATGCCATCTTTGAGGAGAGTGAAGTGCCGGACGAATGGAAGCCCTTTATCGCCGTGAACTACGAGTACTTTGGGCAGGAAGCGCCGAACTGAATTGAGGGGAGCTGGCGATTCCGATGGGAGGATACACTCCTGGTGTCCTGCATTCCCGCGGTCTACTGTGGCTACCGATCTTGCCGAGCCCGTGTAAATAATACTCATCCCCCAGACAGCTTTGAAACAGTCCGGGGAACTACCGGCAGGGCCCTCCTGGGGGAGCGCAGGCAGCAGAATCGGCCCACTTATCAACGCTACACGATTTACCGGTCTTCTTGACCATAGAGCAACAGGGTTGGGATGGAATTGAGCCCCAATAATACGGTCCAAATCACCCCTACGGGCATCTTCGATTTGGTTGGGAATACACCCATGGTGACCATCTCAATATTCGCTGATGAATACCCCGCTGCAAGGGTAGCAGCGAAGGCAGAATACCTGAATCCGGGGGGCTCATTGAAAGATAGGCCTGTCGCAAGGATGCTGCTGAAGGCCCTTGAGCAGGGTAAGCTTCAGGACGGCAAAGTTATACTGGACTCAACCTCGGGCAACGCCGGCATTGCCTATGCCATCTACGGCCGGGCTGTGGGGCGTCAAGTGGAGTTGGTTATCCCTGGAAACGCCAGTAAGGAGCGACTGATGCGCATCAAGGCACATGGTGCCAAGGTGATATTGACCGATCCTCTGGAGGGCTACGACGAAGCCCTGAGGGAGGTTCGGCGCCGATTTGAGGAGGCGACCGACAAGTACTATTTTGCCGACCAGTACGGAAACGAGGACAACTGGCTGGCGCACTACGAAACGACCGGAGAGGAAATTGTAACGCAGTCGCCAGATTTGACGCACTTTGTCGGTGGCATCGGCACCGGTGGTTCCGTGACGGGCATTTCGCGGAGATTGAAGGAGCACGACCGGAATATCAGGGTCGTTGTAGTCAAGCCCGAGCGCTTCCCTGGAATCGAGGGGCTAAAACCATTGGGCGAAGTGGGCGACGTTGTCCCGGAAATATTGGATGAAACGTTCATTGACGAGTACCTGGAAATAAGTTCCGAAGCAGCCCGACTCATGTGTCACCGATTGGCCAAGGCAGGATTTTTTGTGGGGCAGTCATCGGGAGCCTATATGGCGGCCGTGGGGCAGATTTTACGAAAAGATGCCAATGCCTCCGTCGTCACACTGCTGAACGATACCGGGGAGCGCTACATCAGCACATCATTATGGCAGGACTGAATGGACCCACGAGCATTAATGCTGAGCGAATTGGCCGTGGAAGCGGCCAATGAGTCAGCCGTGAAGGCCTATCCTGAGGAATCGTGCGGCTTTTTATACGGAAGCGATACGGGTCCCACCGTCAAAGTGGTGCTGGCAAGACCGGTTGAGAATCGGCGGCAGGAAGGGCGCACACGCCATTATTTTATTACGCCAGAGCAGTACCTCGAAGGGGAGGACTATGCTGAAAGCTCCGGCTACAAGTTGGTGGGCATATACCACTCCCATCCGGACCATCCCGCGATTCCATCGCAAAAGGACTTAGACGGTGCCTTGCCAGGCTTCGTATATCAAATTCTGAGCATCCTGCAGGGCGCCACAACGGAACACAGGTGGTGGGAGCTATCCCCGGACCGGAGCAAATTCTTGGAGCTCGTTCCGGTGGCACTAGAACCAGAGCCGGCTACGTCATGACCGTGAAAGTTAGAATCCCCTCCCCCCTGCGCCGATTTACCGCCGAGCAGGCTTGGGTAACGGTTTCCGCCCAAACGGTGGGCGAAGCGGTGGCAGCGGTGGTTGATCAATTTGAAGATTTGGCTCAGCATCTTTACGATGCTCACGGCGAGCTCAGGAATTTCATCAATATTTATGTCGGTGAACAGGATATCCGGCAGCAGGGCGGCCTGGACAGACCCCTTCGGGAAGACGATGAGATCATGATCATTCCGGCGATTGCTGGGGGGACGGTGAGCGAGGCAACATTTGATCGCGAAGAATACCTCAGATATAGCCGGCATTTTTCGCTGCCGGAAATCGGGTTGGAAGGTCAGCGCTCGCTCAAGCAGGCAGCGGTCCTTGTGGTGGGCCTGGGCGGGCTGGGAAACCCGGCCTCCCTCTATCTCGCGGCTGCGGGCGTTGGTCACATAGGCTTGGTGGATTTCGACGTGATCGACCTGTCAAACCTCCAGCGGCAGATCTTGTATTCGCTAGAGGATGTTGGCCAGCCAAAGATTAAGATCGCCAAGGAGCGACTCGAAAGCCTCAACCACAAGGTTGAAATATCCGCACACGAAGAGGCCCTTTCATCGGCTAATGCCGGTGGGATTCTAGCGGACTATGACATCATAGTTGATGGCACAGACAATTTCCCCACCCGCTACCTGGTGAACGATGTCTGTGTTTTCCAAGGCAAACCAAACGTTTACGGTTCGATTTTCCGCTTCGATGGGCAGGTGGCAGTCTTCCACGCCAAGGAGGGGCCCTGTTATCGCTGCCTCTATGCGAATCCGCCCCCACCGGGCCTGGTGCCATCCTGTGCCGAGGGGGGCGTCCTAGGGGTTTTGCCCGGCATCGTCGGCAGTTTGCAGGCCATCGAGACGATCAAACTGATCACGGGCGCAGGTGAGCCTTTGATCGGTCGCCTGTTATTGTTTGACTCACTGGCAATGACTTTCCATCAGGTCAGCATAGGAAAGGACCCCAACTGCTCAGTTTGCGGAGAGCACCCCACTATCACTGAACCCATCGATTATGAGGGCTTCTGTGGCGTCTCCGGCACAGCGGAGACCGTAACCGTACCGGAAATGAGCGTGCAAGAACTCAGGGCGAAGCTTGAGAATGGTGACAAGATCCTGATTCTGGACGTTCGCGAGCCGTGGGAGTGGGAAATCGCGCACATTGATGAGGCTCTCCTGATCCCGATGAACTCTATGACTTCTAAGCTCGGAGAGGTCGACCCCTCCAAGGAGATCGTGGTTCACTGCCATACGGGGGGCAGGTCCGCGGCTGTGTCAGACTATCTCATCAAGCAGGGCTACACCCAGGTGAAGAATTTGCGGGGTGGAATCAGGGCCTGGACCCTGGAAGTAGATCCCAGCCTGATGCAATACTGAGGCCCCAGCGCCTCATACTTGCAGAGACTTCACCATGACCGCGCACGATCAACCCGATAAGAGTTCCACCGCGAGCATCCTCCAGGATCGGATCACGACGGCCCTGGCGCCCACCGTGTTTCAACTCGAGGATGAATCCCACCTCCATGAAGACCACCTCCAGGGCGCCAAGCTGCAAGAAGCTCGCGGAGGCGGGCACTTTTCGGCCATTATTGTTGCGGCTGAGTTTGAGGGCCTGCCCCTGGTTCAGCGCCATCGTTTGGTCTACGCGGCCGTGGGGGACCTCATGGGCGGGAAAGTGCACGCACTCTCCATGAAGACGCTGACGCCGGAGGAGTGGGAGCAGTCACAGCTGTAGTCCCCAGGTGCTGGGATATTGTTGCTCCCCGACAGCCTGATTTGTGAAGTTGCTTCTCGATCCGGTAGTGGGCGTCCCATCATCAAACTGGTGTTGCCAAATTAGGCCAGCAGCGCAGCCGCAAATTCCCGGCTACGGGATCATGTTCAACGACGGGCCGCCGCTCTGTGATCCTAGCCGGTGGGCATCCGGATGGCGAACCTGTGGGTGTGTCGCGCGTCGAAGGAACTGGTTTTGATCACCTGCTCGCCATCCTGCAGCCGCTGGAAGTCGGCCCTCCCCAGGATAACGTCATGAGTGTGCATCGCGCCGGTGGACGTGATCGTTTTCCCGCCGGCCGGGGGCTGTGCAACATCCGCGAATAGAATCGTGATTTCGTGGCGGTGGAAATTATCTCTGGAGGATACCACCTTGAATCCGGCCGAGCCGCCTATCCCCTCCTGCCCGACCTCCGTGCCCGGCGCGTCGTAGGCGCATCCGATTTGGGTGATCACCAGGGGCAGCAAGCCCGTGGCAGTGGTGACGTAGATCAAAAATTGCTTTCGTTCCATCGGTAATCCTCCCTTGGGTCAGGCGCCCAACTCCAGGTGCCCTGGAAAAAGCCGCTCGAACTTAACTCTTCACTAGTCGAACTGCACCCACCACGGTAGACCTGAGCAGCACTCCCGGGACGGAGTCACTCGAATCGGGGTCCCCCACTCCGCGCAAAACCCGATGCTGGGAAAGCCCCCGCCGCAACGGTATTTTCCTGCATGCTGATGCGTCTCTATCGCGCCCTCGCAGTGGTGTTGGCCCTTGCGCTCCAGGGAAGCCCGCAGCTCGTCGGAGGCCTGAGGTCAGCGCTCTTCGACACCCCTGGGATCCTATTCGGATGGGTGGCGATGGGGCGCCCAGCGACCTGCCTCATGGCGTCATGAACAGGGTGATCGCACATATAAGGATGTTGCATCCGATGACATCGCTGGCTGTTGCCATCGTGGCCATGGTCATCGCCGTGACCGGGGGCGCAGCCCCCCTGCCCTACCTCGTACTGCGCGCAGGGCTGGTGATGCTGCTCATCCAATTCTCCATCGGCGTGTCCAATGACTTGCTCGATCAACAGTACGATGCGCAGGCCAAGCCCTGGAAACCGATCCCGGCCGGTCTGGTCAAGCAGCGCACTGCCGTCGTCGTGTTCATGGCCCTACTGGCGGGTGCGCTGGGGCTGAGTCTCCGCTTCGGGCCGCTCCCTTTCGCCCTCATGATATTCGGGCTGGCCTGCGGGCTGGGATACAATGTCGGACTGAAGAGAATAGCCCTCTCGTGGCTGCCCCATGCATTGGCCGCACCCACCATACTGGTCTGGTCGCGGGCCATCAACGGAGACGCGTCCCCGGTGCTCTTCTGGGTGTATGCGCTGGGCCTGCTTCTGGGACCCGCCCTGAATGTGGCCAACCAGCTGCCGGGAGCGGAAGCGGCGCAGGCCAGCGGCGAGAATTCCTTCCTGCACCGACTAGGTCCGGTGAAGGGGCGCAGGCTAGCCGGGGCCTTATTCATGCTTACGGCTATCCTCATGCCCACGGTGGTATTTGGCCACCAAGCCGATGTACAAACGGCGCTGGCGGGATCAGGCATTGCGGTCGCCTTCAGCGGGCTATTCATGGTCCTGGCCGAACGTGATTATCGTATCGCTCTGTGGCCCATAGCCGTGATCATCGCAGCAATTCTGGGGATCAGCTTCAACCTGTCAGTCTGATGCAGAGGAAGGTGATGGGCCGGGGGTGCCGGCCTGGCCGGAAGGCTATTCTGACCTACCGTCTGCACCGGTTTGCTCATCGCCATCCGGGGAGGCAGACGAGTTGGTTGTAGGCGTGTACCCGTCATGAAACGAGGTGTGCCGGGGCGGGTTGGGGGGATGCGGGAGGCGAGCGGTTTTACCCGCTCAGCAGGACCGATGCTCGTGCTGCAGGGCGCCTGAGCGGCCGCTGGCGGCTCAAAGGAGATTGCGTTGGATCACGTAGCCAGTCAGCTCGGCATCGGTGCGCGTGTTCATCTTGGCATGGACGCGTGAGCGATAAGTGCTGATGGTCTTGGGACTGAGA
>JADFSS010000095.1 GCA_022560655.1 Candidatus Neomarinimicrobiota bacterium | reverse complement strand
CGGCGGATTGAATCACATCCTGGATGTCCCCCACAGTGAGGCCGTAGCGTGCTGCTTGTTCCCGGTCGATCTCGAAGTCCAGAAAATTGCCACCCGTTGTCTTGTCGGCAAATGCGCTGGAGGTGCCAGGCAGCCGCTGGACGATCGCTTGCACCTGGGCGCCCAGGAAGCTAAGCGTATCCAGGTCTGGCCCCAGGATTTTGATGCCCACGGGCGTCTTGATACCGGTGCTGAGCATGTCGATGCGGGTCTTGATGGGCATGGTCCAGGCGTTGGTGAGCCCGGGAAACTGGATGGAGGCGTTGAGCTCTGCAATGAGCTCCGGCTGCGTCAACGACCTCTGCTCAGGCCACAACGCTCTCAGAATGGAACGCAGCCAGTGGGGCAGACCCCAATCGGAGAACCAGCGGTGGATGATTTTTCGCCGGGGCCAGGCCGATTCCGGCTTCAGGGTAATGGTCGTTTCCAGCATACTCAAGGGGGCGGGATCGGTGGCGGTTTCCGCCCGACCGATCTTGCCAAATACCATGGCGACCTCCGGGAAGGTCTTGATGATCTTGTCTGTCTGCTGGAGGATCTCTCTGGCTTTGGTAATGGAGATGCCAGGGTCTGTGGTGGGCATGTAAAGCAGGTCGCCCTCGTTGAGGGGCGGCATGAATTCAGAGCCCAGGTTCCGCAGGGGAATAATCGAAATCATCAGGATACCCAGCGTCACCAGTAGCGTACTCCTGCGATAGCGCAGCACCAGCTCGATGGCCGGCTTGTACACCCGCTTCAGGAACACATTGACCGGGTTGCGGTTCTCGGGCAATATACGCCCTTTGATCAGGTAACCCATGAGGACGGGGACAATGGTAATCGCCAGCAGCGCAGAGGCGCCCATGGCATAGGTTTTGGTGAAGGCCAGTGGCTTGAACAGACGCCCCTCCTGAGCCTCCAAGGTGAACACCGGCATAAAGGAGAAGGTGATGATCAGCAGCGAATAAAACAGCGCCGGCCCCACCTCTTTGGCGGATGCCAGGATCAACTCCCAGTGGTTCTCATCATTGCCCCGGCGCTCGATGTGCTTGTGGGCATTTTCAATCATCACGATGGCTCCATCCACCATGGCGCCAATGGCAATGGCGATGCCGCCCAGCGACATGATGTTGGCGTTGATACCCTGGTAGCGCATGATCATGAAGGAAATCAGGATGCCCAGGGGCAGCGTGACGATGGCGACCAGCGCGCTCCTGAAATGAAGCAGAAAAATGATACTCACCAGCGCCACCACGATGCTCTCTTCGATCAATTTCTCCTTCAGGTTGTCCACGGCGCGCTCGATGAGCTGGGAACGGTCGTAGGCTGGCCTTATGGTGACCCCTGCGGGGAGCCCACTCTTAAGCTCCTCGATTTTGGCGCGCACAGCTCTAATCACTTGCAAGGCGTTCTCGCCGTAGCGCATGATCACCACCCCACCAACAACCTCGCCGATGCCGTCGCGCTCGGCCAGCCCTCGACGCAGCTCAGGTCCCAGATGAATATGGGCGACACTGCGGAGCAGGATGGGGATACCGGCATCATTCACCCCCAGGGGGATCTGTTTCAGATCCTCCAGGGACTCAATGTAGCCCAGCCCGCGAACCATAAATTCGGTCTCCGCCATTTCAACCAGGCGGCCGCCCACAGCGCTGTTGCTGCGCTGAATGGCCTGCTTCACCTTGCTCAGGGGAATGTTGTAGGCCAGCAGTTTGTTGGGGTCGACCTCAACCTGATATTGCTTGACAAAACCCCCTATGGAGGCCACCTCGGCCACGCCCGGGACGCTCATCAGCTGGTAGCGCAGGTACCAGTCCTGGATCGACCGCAACTGTTGCAGGTCGTGCTGATCACTTTCCACCGTGTATTCGTAGACCCAGCCCACTCCGGTGGCATCGGGGCCCAACCGGGGTGTTACCCCCTGCGGGAGCCGCCCGGACACGAAGTTCAGGTATTCCAGCACCCGCGACCGGGCCCAGTACATATCGGTACCGTCTTCAAATATGATGTAGACAAAGGAGATGCCAAAGAAGGAGTACCCCCGTACCACCTTGGCGAAGGGCACCGACAGCATGGCCGTGGTGAGGGGATAGGTGACCTGATCCTCCACCAGCTGCGGCGCCTGGCCGGGGTATTCGGTCAGAATGATCACCTGCACATCGCTCAAGTCCGGAATGGCATCCAGGGGCGTATGCAGCATGCTGTACAGGCCGCCCAAAACCACAACGACAGTCGCCAGAATCACCACGAAGCGATTATTCAGGGACCAGGCAATAACTTTTTCAATCATTCAGGTTTTCTCATACCCTGCTGGTTAGCACCGCTTCCGGAGTGGGGGTAGCGGCACCCCATGAGCGGCTCACGGGCTTTCCATGGGGTGTTGGTGTTCCTCGCCATCCGGCGTGCCGTGTTCACGCCCCTCCATACCTGAAGCGTCATCAGGCCCGTCCATACCAGCGTCGTCGCCCATCTGCATAGCCGGATCACGACCCGGTTGACCAATAGAGAGTAGCTTGGCGATGGTTTCCTGCAAACGGCTCTCGGAATCGAGCAGGAATTGACCGGAAGTCACCACGGTTTCGCCTGCAGCCAGGCCGGACCTGACCTCATAGTATCCGTCTCCGCTTTCAATGCCGATCGTCACGTCCCGCGGCGCGAAGCGGCCCTCTCCGAGGGAGACAATCACAAGGTTGCGCTGGCCGGAAAACAGCACCGCCTCAAGGGGAACTGCCAGCGCGCCGGCCACCGGTGAAGTCTGGATCACCACATTGGCGTACATCCCCGGCTTCAGCTGCATGTCTGGATTGGGAAATGACAGCCGTACCTTGATCGTCCTGGTTTTTTCATCCACGTAAGGATAAACGAATTGCACGCTGCCGCGGTACTCGGTCCCTGGCTGGTACGAGAGGGTCATGGTGGCCTGCTGGCCCTCCTTGACCCAAGGGGCTTCGTATTCGTAGACGTCGGCCAATACCCATATGCTGGAGAGGTCGGCAATGGTATACAACCGCATGCCGGGGCGCACTTCCATACCGTCCAGCGCCTGTTTTTCCACCACGATGCCCGTGAATGGTGAGCTGATGGCGATGGTCTTGCCGACGACTCCCGTGCGGACAATTTCGTCCAGCTGCGGGCCTGTGATATCGAAGTACTCGAGTCGTGTCCGGGTAGATGTCCTGATGGCTTCGAGACGCCGCCGGGATGCAGGGGATGCAGATTGACCCGCAGCGCGCAGGTTCCTCAAGGCATCCAGGTATTCCTGCTGGGCGGTCACCAACTGAGGACTGTAGATCTCCATGAGCGTCTCGCCCCGGGCGATGGATTGGCCCGTCACATTCGCGTGAGTAACCTCGATCCATCCGGTGAATTTGAGGTGGACATGGGCCACGCGGGTCTCGTCGTAGTCCAGCCTGCCCAAGGTCCGGATCGCCCTGCTAAGGTCTCGCCGCTGTACTGTCATCGTGCGGATACCCATGTTCTGTTGCACCACCGGGTCGATGCGCACGGTGGAACCAATGCGCTCCTCCCCTTCGTAGACCGGAACCAGGGCCATCCCCATGGGCGACTTGCCGGGCTTCGACGAGATGTAGGTCGGGTCCATAGGCGCCCGCCAATAGAGTACCCGGCCGCTGACTTTGCCGGACACCGCGCTTTTGTCCTCCGGAGCATTCATATTCATCTGTGTAAGCGATGACTGGGCGCTGGATTTGTCAGCGGTTCCGCATCCGACAGCTGCTGTTCCTGTCAGTAAGGCCATGACCAGCAATAATGCTGATATTCTAGAAAATTTCATTAATCTCCTCCACTTCAATTTGAATGTGTCCAGCTGCCATCAGCAGGCGCGCTACGGCTTTGTGCCTATCGGCCCTCACGGCCTCAAAATCCAACCGTACCCGTTTTACCATCCGCTCACTGTCCAACAAATCCAGGAAAGCGATCTTGTCCGTCTCGTAGGCCGCATAGGCGGATGACAACATCTGATCAGCCTCTTGAACCAGGCTGCCCGCATAGAGCTGGTAGGTCTCCCCGAGCTGGTCCAGCTGTATCTTGGCTGAACGCACCTCCTGCTCGACATCGTTGCGGAGCCCCTCAGTTGTTGCCTCTCGCGCAGTCACTTCCCGCCGTGCGGCCTCTACGCGGGCCCGGTTCCCGCCAAACCAGAGGGGCAGATTCAGCCCCAGCTTGACGCCCACTGCATCCCCGCCGGGATTGACAGTGCCAGCTTGCTTGGTTGGTCCTACCGCCGAGTAGGTCACCCCGGCAATCAGATTAGGACGCCCCTTGCGAACGGCCAGCTCCTGCTGAAGTATGGCGATCTGTTGCTCCCGCCGAGCCATCTGCAAGCGGGGATGAGCGCGTTCTGCCAGCGCAAGCCAGGAGTCCGCGGAGATCTCAGGTGGTTGCGTATGCAACCCGCTGGCGAGAGTATCAGGGACAAAATTGCCATCGTAAAGGGCCTGCAAGAGATTCACCACCGTCGCCAGCTGACTGGATAGCGTATTCACCTGGCTCTGAATAAGGGACATCTCGATCTGAAGTTTCAGAATGGGGTGCTGGGTCAGCCCGACGCCGGTGGCGTAGTTGGTTAGGGCGACCTGGCGAAACGACTCCAAATCCGAGCGGTAGGCGCTGAGGATTTCCAGGGAGCGGATGAGCTTGACGTAGTCTGCGCGATAAGATCTGAGTCGGTATACCAACCTCAGCTGCAGGTCCCGCACCTCCAGTCCGGCAATATCAGCCCTGGTGGCGGCTACCGTCCGCCGCCGGCGCGACTGGCCCCAGAGCGGGATCTTCTGGCCCACCATAGCCTGACTCTCCACCGGACCGTCACGGGTCTGGATGGGGCGTACAAAGCCGGTAAACTCCACGACGGGATCGGGCCAAAGACCGGTGGCACGGACCCGTTCTCGGGCGGCCAGCGCTTCTTGCTCGGCTGCCTTGAGTGCCCGGTTGCTGCGAAAAAGTAGCTCCACAGCTGGGGGTAGCGCCGCCGCAGCCTTGGGTTGACCTGGTTGGGCCGAAATCACGCCGCTGAGCAACACCGCGCACAGTGCCCAACAGGGCAGACCGGGGAGTTGGATGGCCGCCGGGCTCAGGCCATACCCAGCGAGCTGGTGAGAAAAATCTAATGAAGTCATGCTACCTCGAAAGTCGACAATAATTAACAGTTGGCCGCCGTGGCTTGTGGGCAGACGGCGATCCAGGAGTCGGACGGGTGAGGTTAGGCTAAATCAGAAGGGGAATAAGCTGGGGGGGATGAAAGGTCCGGGCGAACTCGCCCTTCCCTGACAAGGCCAAGGGTCGGTTTGCGCTGGCTCCAGCCGTATAGCGCACGCTGTACGTCGGCAAGGCAGCGCTCTTGTACTGTGGCGCTACAACTGCCGGAACCGCAAGAGGTGCCACGCTCGCATCCATGGCGGCGCAGGCCCACATGAACATTTCAGATTGGCAGGCGCCCACATCCACCATACAGCAGGCGCTCTCGCAACCGGCCTGAGACGGCAGCAACGGTGACGCCAGCGGAGCGATCCAGATCAATAGTGCAAATGTGGCTTTGAGTTTCATCCTGGCCTGAAGTTACTGCCGATTTCAAATTGCTAGCAAACGGATTGTTCCCTGCCGAGGGGGAGTAGCCCACCAGCATCTACATCGTCCGGCTGGTGACACCCGAGGTCACCAGGTCGATCAAGATGGTGCTGCTGAAGTAGATTTACCCGCCAGCTGGGGGCCGATCTGAGCCAGGAAAAGCCCGCCTTTCAGGCCTAGACTAGCCTCCCACCCGGATACCTGCCGGATACGGCGAGCTGCGGGGCTGTCAAGGGGGGTGGGCGTTAATTGGAAAGCAATGGCCTTGGGCCTTTTCAAGATCCGGGGGACCATAGCCGCTAGCCCTGTTGGCACTATTTTTGCCCCACATAACGCTGGAGACGAAAGCATGCATTGGGCAGTAAAGCTAGTTCTTTTCGCGGTATTGACGGCCGGCGGGGTCAACTACCGCTCCAGCATCATTCGCTCCAGCGCGGTCATATACTTCCCGGACAGGCATAGCGAGCAAGTGCGCGTCGTCAATTACGGTGACGCCTTTTGTCCACCTACTTGCAAGGTGCCGCACCGTCATTTGGTCCACGATATTCGCTGGTCATGCGCCGATGCAGCCGACTGTGAGCATTTCACTGTGCTGCACGTTGTCTATCGCGGTGAAGAGAACAGGTTGGCCGCCCTTGAAAAAGAGCTCGGCCACGCGAATCTCATCGCGGAAACGCACATCCTGGTCGAGGACGCCAGTATTAGGCCTCAGTCCCCTGCTCAGCGGCCCTAGCGGATCGCCGCCTAACTCTCCTACCTGAACCCACCCCGGCGGATTCTTCCGGTCACGGCTTAGAAGGCCCCAGCGTCATGACGGGGACTTGCCAGCCGGTCGCTATTTTGTCGCTGTGACGGGCTGCCCCCCA
>JADFSS010000094.1 GCA_022560655.1 Candidatus Neomarinimicrobiota bacterium | reverse complement strand
ACCGGGGCAGGTGGAACCTCAGGCTGTGCAGCAGCTGGAGCGCACCTCCCGGCTGCCCTTCCTGTTCAAGCATTTAGCGGTCATGCCGGATGTTCACCTGGGCATGGGGGCCGCGGTGGGCTGCGTGATGGCAACTACCGAGGCTCTCGTTCCAGCCGCGGTGGGAGTGGATATCGGCTGCGGCATGCTGGCCGCCCAGCTGGAACTGACCGCCAGCGACCTGCCCGATTCGCTGGAGCCGCTGCGGGCAGCCATCGAACGGGCCATCCCCATGGGCAGCGCCTGCCACCCGGACGTAAGCAACAGCGAGGCGGTGGACTTCAACGCCCTGCGATGCCGGCGGGAGCTCCCTGATCCGGCCCTGCGCCGGGCGGCAACCCAGGTGGGCACCCTGGGCGGCGGCAACCACTTCATCGAGCTGTGCCTGGACCCGGAGGATAACGTCTGGATCCTGCTCCACTCCGGCTCTCGATACATTGGCAAGACCGTGGCCGATCTGTACATCGGGAAGGCCAAACAACGGGTGCGGCAGCAGGAGGTCAAGTTGGAAGACCCCGACCTGGCGTACCTGACAGAGGGTTCGACCGATTTCGACGACTATATCCATGACCTTTTCTGGTGCCAGCAGTATGCTGCCTTGAACCGGGAGACCATGTATGCCATCCTGAGGCGGGTGGTTCAGTCAGAGGTCGTTGGGGAATCGAAGAGGGAGTTGAAGGTGGTGGGGGAGGTGATCTCGTGCCACCATAACTACGTGGCTGTGGAGAGGCATTTTGGCAGGAAAGTGTATGTCACCAGGAAGGGAGCGGTACGGGCAGAAAAGGGGGATCTGGGCATTATTCCCGGTTCCATGGGTGCGAGAAGCTACATCGTCCGGGGCAAGGGCAATCCCGAGTCCTTCAACTCCTGTGCCCACGGGGCCGGCCGGCGGATGTCCCGGACCCAGGCCCGCAAGCAGTTCAGCCGGGCGGACCTGGCGGCCCAGACGGAGGGGGTGGCCTGCCGGAAAGATAAGGGGGTCCTGGACGAGATTCCTGCCGCGTATAAGGACATCGATGAGGTGATGGCCAATCAGGCCGACCTGGTGGAGGAGGTGACGACGCTCAAGCAGGTGCTGTGTGCGAAGGGGTAGAGGCCGCCCGCTTGGGGAGGGGGATGAAAGGGCCCCAGAATGCCCTGCACGCCACTTTCTCGCCTGGGGCCATGTCCAGGGATGCCAAGCCCACCGCTGGAGGGATGGTCAGGATATGATCGGGAATCGGTCCTAGGCGAACAGATCGAGGAGTGAGCCCAGCATTTCGTTGGCCATGCGTGCGACTATGGCGTTGGCCTCAAATTTTCGCTGCAAAGAAATCAACTCCACAATATCCCGGGGCAGATCACCGTCCTCGGTTAGCTGGGCAATCCGCTCAGCTGTACGTACAAGCTGATCCATGGCCTCTTTCATGCCGATAAGGGCAACATCAAGGAGCGGATTTATGGCTTATCTCTCCTGGTTATGGTGTTCGGTCAGATAGACTCATTATCGGCCTGAACACGATTTGCTTTATACCGCGCGGTGGGTTGATTTGACTGGGGTCGCAGGCTTCAAGGCCATGGCGACGACTTCTGCGTTGTCCCCCCTTGACATTCCCCCGCCTTCTCCGTACCATCACCCGCCTAGGGTTCTATCCCTACCGCCTTCTGCGGTGGAGACCTGGCTTGGTCTGGGGCGGGATCCGGGGCAATCTCTTGCCTGCCCTGCTTCCGGGACAGTATCAGCTTGAACACCGCTCCCAGCAGCCATGCCAGGTCATCCTCATGGGTATATCGAAGGCAGTCAATCACCCGCTCATCCATGGCCGCAGCAAATGGATTCCAGCGCTGAAACTCTCCCCGGCCCCGTGCCGCCGTGGAAAACGCTATTGCTTGGTAAGTGTGATAGGTTATATTAGATTTTCATGACGTGAGGATGAGCCCGTTCAGGTGGGTCACGCCTGATTCGCTTGGAGCGCTTCACCTGCAATTATCCGAGAACCAGACTAGAATGGCAAATACAATGAAAATAGAGATTGCCCCTGAGTGGGATGAACTAGAGCGCATCAGGCTGGATGCCGCCGACTTCCTCGAGAAACACGGCTTTGCTGAACAGGTCAGGGTTGCAACGGTCATGGTCCTGAGCGAGCTGCTGGAGAACAGCGTGAAATACGGCAGTTTCACCCACAAGACCGACAAAGTATCAATCCTTCTGGATCTGAGCGGGGATCACATTACGGTGGAAGTCACCAATCCGATCGCCGAGAGTTCGCTGCCGAACCTTGACAAGTTGGACAAAACGATTCAGTGGGTAAGGGGATTCCAGGATCCGTTTGAAGCCTATGTGAAGAGATTGCGGGAGATTTCGAAAAAACCACTTGATGACAAAGAGAGTGGTTTGGGCATCGTGCGAATAGCCTATGAAGGAAAGGTGGCCCTCGACTTCTTCGTATCTGACAAAGACTTGCTCACCGTTTCCGCCGTAAGGAACATATAGCTGCACTGTAGGAGACGTCGATGGCAAGATCGAAGATTCATGTCAGTTCCCTCTTAACGATCGCTGTTAGGGAGGATTCCGAGGCCGTCATTGCAACCTGGGACGGCAAAAGTATTGAGCGAGAGCCTGGGAAATTCATTACGCCGCTTCTACTACGTTTGATCAAGAGATGCAGTGAAAATGACAAGAGATTGATCCTCGATTTTCGGGGTATCGCTTTTATGAATTCTTCAACCATTACCCCCATCATAAAGATTTTGGAGCGGGCAAAGCGGGGTTCTTCCCGCATCAGGGTGATTTACGACAGCTCATCCAAATGGCAGGAACTGATATTTTCGGCGTTGACAATCTTTTCCACGAAGGATGGTCGGGTAGAGCTGCAGGGCGCGCCGCTTCCATGAACCAGGAGACCAAAACAGCCCGGGCCTTTCTGATGCAAGCCGGGGAGGAAATCGCGGTCGATACCAAGTATGCCTCCCGGTATTCGATACTGGTCAGATTTTCGGACGGTGATAAGGTTACCAATGGAGCAGAATTCGAAGATTTGGCCGTCCTGTTGGGCGGACGACGGGTTGCACTGGGACCCTGCCGACTCATTCGTCGCCCCGATGAAAAAGAATTTACGGGCAGTCTCGTCTTCACCCGTGACATTTACGACTACCATGAACTCTTTTTCAATCGCAGAATAGTGGTGTTACAGAGCGAATTTGCCAACCTCCCAATTATTTTGGAGCGCAAGAGCCAGATCAGGCAGGAGTTCAAGGATTATACGAGCGACCTCACTTACAGCCTAAGTGTCTACCGCAACATATTCGATGCCATGGATGCTGAATTCCGGGACGAACCCGATTTTGTCCGCGAGTCGATTCAACAGGCCGTAATGGCAAAGGAAGGCGTCGCATTCCTGCGATTCTTTGATGACCATTTGCAGGAAATGGAGCACCTGGTGGCCGATTATTCCCGGGAGGAGCATGAGCGTCACGGTTTCTATTTCCGGAGACAGGTCTGGAGTTTTATCCTCGCTTCGGCGCTCATGCGCAGGACCAACATTAAGCCCCGGGGATATTCTGGTGATTACGAAATAATGCGCATGATCTACCTGCAGGAAGACTTGGGCGACTCCATCTTCTCAAAGTTGATGCACCGCCATCCCATCGAAAGCGCGGCTGCCAAGGCCGTGCGCAACCGTTGCGAAGCGATCGTCCAGGCGCTACGGGATGCCCGGAGGACAGCAGCGCTGGGAACAGGTGAGCGCCTGAAGGTGTTATCCGTGGCCTGCGGGCCGGCCTTCGAGCTGAATGGCCTTCTGGAAACGGCGGAGGATTGTGTACAATACGAATTCACGCTGCTGGACCAGGACCCTCTCGCCCTCCTGCAAGTGGGCAATCAAATCGAGAAAATCGAGAGACGGCTGGGTCGTAAGGTGAAGGTGCAATATCTCCACGAATCGGTAAGGACAATGATGTCCACCCGACGCATGGCCAGCAGGTGGGGGCAGTTTGACTTGATTTATTCGATGGGGCTATTGGATTACCTTACGGCGCCGGTCGCCAAGGCCCTGATCACTAACCTGTACAAGTTGCTGCAGCCCGGCGGGGAGATGATCATCGGCAACTGCCATACCTGGAATCCAATAAAGGTCTACATGGAGTATTGGGGCGACTGGGCTCTGTTCTATCGGAAGGAAAACGATCTTCTAAAGATGGTACAGGACCTGCCCGATGCCCAGGCAACGGTGACTGTGGATGACATGGATATCCAAATGCTTTTTAGAATAAAGCGGCTAGCCTGATGGCATGCTTAGGACCACAATGGAAGCTGCCCCAAGGGTGGTATATAAAGACGTGGCCGCACTTCTTGATGAATCGCCTGCCTACCGTGCCTGCGGATGTGAGCCATGCCCGCGCCTAATCTGACTCGTCCGGTACCTAGTGAAAAATCGAAAGGCCACCGATTCGTGGATCGAACTGAACTGGCCAAGTTCGAGGTGATGGAATTTGACTATTACCTGAATGAGATTCTCCATGACTGGCTGAAGACATTGACGGTCATCGCCTTCACCTTGGTTCCCATTTTGTTCATCCTGGACTATTTCACCATTCCCATGGAGTTGTTGACCCGGTTCGGCACTTACCGGCTTGTCTCAACTTTTTTGCTCATAGCCCAGCATCTTATCATTCGACGGTTCAAGGCCAGCAAGTACTCCTATTTGCACGCCTACGCGGCTTCCCTGAATGTGGGCGGCATGATTGCGCTGATGACGGTAGACTTGGGCGGGTTTGACTCCCGGTACTATGCCGGACTCAATGTGGTGATCATCGGCGGTAATCTGCTCATGCCGTGGAAGGCCACCCATGCGGCCATCAACAGCACCGTCATCATAGGCCTGTATATCCTCCTGAACGTATTCTCAGGCCAAGCCTACTCGCCATCAATTCTGACGAATAACCTGTTCTTTCTCACCTCGATGGCCATCATCGCCACCAGCATCAATCATTTACGCTATCGTCTGGTGGAGAAGGAATTCTATCTGCTGAAGGAGCTGCAAAGGGCTCGAGACGCACTTTGGAGCGAGATGGAGCTCGCCAAGCGGATTCAAATGGCCCTCCTGCCAGAGAACAGGCGCATCGATGGCTTTGAATTTGCCGCTGTGATGTCTCCGGCCAGGGAAGTGGGCGGCGATTACTACGATATCATCGAAACACCACAGGGGCATAAGTGGTTGACCATCGGCGATGTTTCTGGACATGGGGTAGACTCGGGGCTGATCATGATGATGGCGGAGACCAGCATCACATCGATGGTAAACAGCCTTGGAAAGACCACGCCATCTGCGGTTATAAATTCCGTGAACGGGGTCATTAGGCAAAACATTTCGCGCCTGGGCTCCGACCATTACATGACGTTGATGGTCATATCCATCGATGAGAGCAAGATCACCCTCGCTGGCAAGCATCAGGATGTCATCATTTACCGGGCTAAGTCCAACCAGACGGAAGTCATTTCGAACGAAGGTACATGGCTTGGTATTGCCGATGATATAAGCGACTATCTGAGCGACCTGGAGGTGAGCATCCATGATGGCGATATGGTTTTGCTGTTTACCGACGGAATTACCGAAGCCACCAACGAGGCCGGCGAGATGTACGGCCAGGATCGTCTAGAGCAGGCCCTCAATCAGTATGCGGATCTGCCTATCAGAAAGGTGCTGAACAAAATAATTGAGGAAGTCAACGAGTTTCAGGCCAATCAAATCGACGATATGACCCTTGTGGTCCTGAAAAAAGTACCTAAGGGCTAATGGACGCTCAATGAATTTGAATAGTGCCATACGATCAGCAGATGATTTCCGCATAAACTGGTCGACCCTCTCATTTTCAGGGGAGATTGAAGCTGACTATCATGAGGATCAGTTTCACAAATCAATTCACCAGATAAGAACAGCGCTCCTGCTGGGCATGCTATTTTATGGCCTGTTCGGCATACTGGACTTCATCCTGTTTCCTGAATCAATCGTCACGTTCTGGGTCATACGCTTTGCCATCGTGATTCCTTACACGGTAGCCGTGTACCTGTTTTCCTATACCAAGAAATTTATGCACTTCGCAGACGCCGCCTCTGCCTCTGTCATCCTGCTGGGAGGCCTGGGCATCACCGTGATGATGATGATTGTCCCCGCCTCCGGAAGTGCCATCTACTATGTCGGATTGATCCTCGTCATCATATTTGGATATACTATTTTCAAGATCAGGTTTGTATGGGCGACGCTCGCTGGGTGGACCATTGTAGTCGCCTATGAAATCACCGCCCTCTGGCTCAGTGACACCCCCCTATCAGCCGTTATCACCAACAATTTTTTCTTCCTGGCGGGAAACATGATCGGCATGTTCGCCAACTACTCCATCGAGAGCATGACCAGGAAGAACTATATCCAGACCTATCTCCTGGAGACAGAGAAGGGCAAAGTAGATAAACTGAACAGCGAACTTGAGACCCGCGTTGAGCAACGCACTCAACAGCTGATTCAATC
>JADFSS010000093.1 GCA_022560655.1 Candidatus Neomarinimicrobiota bacterium | reverse complement strand
GTGCAACGATTATTCAGGAACATATAAAATTAACAACGATGGATCATTCGCAATAGTATGGCATAGCTGGACGGAAATGGCATGCATGGGTAGGCCAGGCACTCTTGAGGGTCGTTTTATTAAAGCCCTCAAAAATGCTTCTGTCTATGATCTGAGTGAAAGCACGCTGACCCTTTACGACAGTGATCGTCGTTATGTTGTCAAGCTCAATCATGAATAGTCACCAAAACATATGTAAGCGGAATAACTCGGACTTGTGAGGTGCCCTAGATGAAGACTTCCCGCCTTTACACATTGGCTGCTACTGGCAACTTCGTTATCTTGATGTGGTTCCCTTCTTTCGTAACAGCCCAGCCAGCCCCTGTACCGTATCGGATTCAACCATACGTCATGGATTCGGGCCTGCACGAGGGTCCCACTGGACGGGGAGCAATACCAGAACTCGCCTTTAGTGAGATTATTCAAGTCGCCGATGCTCCTTGGCTGCGCTTGAAGTTCCAGGATTACCACCTCCAACAGCAATCCCGCCCCACGGGACTTGGGATCGATACGAGCAGAGTCGAAAGTGACTCTATCAAAGCAATAAGCTACATCACTATCACCTCCCTAGAAGATGGCGGCACGCAGCGCATGGATGCCAATAGCTTACCTAAGTGGAATAATGCTTCTGCCTATTTCAACGGAGCCGCAGTAATGATCGAGCTGCATGTGGCTCCAGAAGATAAAGGGGTTTTCATTCGCATTTCTGAAATATTGATTGGTGAAAGGGGTACCGGCCCAGGTCTCGATAAAACCACTACGCAATGCGGGGCAACTGACGATCGTAGTTCTTCATCTGATGCTGCCGTGGGTCGCATCATCCCAGCTGGCTGTACTGGTTGGATTGTTTCAAATGGCTCACATTTAACTGCTGGGCACTGTGTAGGTCCCAACATGGACATTCTGGAATTTGATGTCCCGGCCTCCGACGCAGATGGGAACATAAACTGTGCACATCCAGATGACCAGTATCCGATTGATGCGAATAGCATAGTCTGGAATGATGACGGTCTAGGCCAAGAGGGGGACGATTGGGCCGTTTTCGCCTGCAATCCCAATTCAAATACCGGCTTACTCCCCATTCATGCCCAGCAGACTTTTTACCGCATGTCTCGAGACGACAATCCAGATAACGTTCAAGTTACGGGGTACGGCGTCGATTTTGACCCGGCTGGTGCTCCCGGCGGACCCTGCGTGAATCTTCCGTGTGCGGGATTTGGTGATTGTAACTCCAGCAGCCAGACCTTGCAATTAGAGGCAGGCAGCTATGAGGGAGAGGACGTCCAAAGCGCATCGGATGTCGTTATTGATTACAGAGTTGATACAGAATGTGGTAACTCCGGTAGCCCCGTATCGGTTGACGGTTCTGCTCTGGCTGTCGGCATTCACACAAACGGTGGGTGCCACGACTCCGGGGGTGAAAACTCGGGCACAGGCTTCGAAAACGATGATCTCGAAGCCGCTATCCAGGATTTTCCCGGACCGAATGTAGAGTACGCGGATAGGAATCATCCTGTCCCCGCTGCAGACGAAGACGGCACCGTTCTCCGCCCCTACGATACGGTCACCGAGGCCGTCAACGCCGTGCTCTCCGGCGGCATCGTCAGCATCGTGACCGGAGCCTATAATGAAAGCATCACCATCACCACGGCCATGACGATTACGGCACCCGTCGGCATCGTCGCCCTAGGTACGTCATTCTTGCCCAAATCAATGCCCGCGCTAGCCGGGGAAGTAGCCGCAGTTGTTGCGGAGGCGGCCGATGGCCTCATACCTGCCGTCTACTCACTTTCCCCCAACTTCCCCAACCCCTTCAACCCCGCCACCACCATCCGCTTCGGCCTGCCCGAGGCGGCCGCCGCCCGCCTGGTGGTCTACGACCTCCTGGGCCGGGAGGTGGCGCGGCTGCTGGAGCGCACCCTGGAGGCGGGCTATCACTCGGTGGTCTGGAATGGGAAGAGCGCCGCAGGGGCGGAGCTCCCCAGCGGGCTCTACATCGCGCGGCTGCTCGCCACGCCAGCGGCGGGGACATCGCCGGGATTTATCCAGTCCATCAAGATGGTGCTGCTCAAGTAGGGCACCCATTTGCCCGTTTTGATCGGGGGGTGGGGGGAGGTAACTATATTGCGCTATTTGCAGATGGTTCGGGAAACTATATTGTCGCGGATGATGACAGCGCGAATTAGAAGAATCTGCGGCTTCAGACCAAGACTTGGCATGGCCATCCTGCTGTGGGCTGCGGGCCCCTTGCAGGCCCAGGCGCCGGCCGTGCGGACGATGGGCACAGCCGTGGTGCTGACGCCGCCGGGCAGGTACTTCATGGCACCCCGCTGGTCGCCGTCGGGTGGCACGCTGGCGGTATCGGGGCCCCAGTATGGCGGCATCCACCTGGTCACCTATCCCGGTGGGGAAGTGACGGAACTGGCGGACGAACCCGCGGCCGGCGTGGGCCTGGTGTGGTCGCCCACCGGTGCATACATCATGACCAGCGTCTCGCGCTACGTCAATCATCGCCGCCGCAACGCCCTGGTGGTATTCGACGTCCTCACCGGCGCCCGCACTCATCTCACAGAGTTTGTGGCTGGAGGGGCGGGCCACGCAATCTGGGATACGGGGGGGCAGTTCCTGCATCTGGTCACGAAGGGGGGCAAGCACCGGCAGTTCGATGCCCGGCGAGAGCTGGCCGAGGTGGAGCCGGGCCCCTTTCCGCCGGCGCGCCCGATTTTGACCCCTGGAAACCAGATTGTGCTCCTGGAACCCGCTGCGGGTGGGGGCAAAGTGATGGCGAGCGTTGCCGGGCGCAAGCTGAACCTGACCGTTTCGCCGGATGGCAAGCGCATGGCCTTCGAGATCGTTGGAGGACACCTGTGGGTGACCGCTGTGGACGGCGGCAGGGCGGTAGACTTGGGTGCGGGCAGCCGGCCCGCCTGGAGCCCCGGCAGCGAGCGGCTGGCCTACATCATTACCGAGGACGACGGCCACCGTATTCTGGCGGCCGATGTCTATGCCATCAACGCCGACGGCACCGGCAAGGTGAATGTAAGCCGGTCAGCGGAGGTTCTTGAAATGCATCCCCACTGGTCCCCCGACGGCCGCCACATCGCCTGGGACGACCTGCGCAGCGGCCGCATCTACGTTCAAGAGGTGCGCTAAACCTGGAGCGCCACGCACCCTTCCGCCTGGCGGGACTGTTTTTGGCGGCGGCCGGTCCGCTGGGTGCCCAGGTGACCGGTCTGGCGGACTGGGACATCTTCCTCGATCCAGGCCACAGCCAGCAGCAAAACATGGGCATTTACGGCTACTCCGAGGCCGAGAAGAGCCTGCGGGTGGCTTTTGAGCTCCGCGATCTGCTGCTCACCACCACCGATATCGACACCGTCTACTTGTCCCGCACCAATGACACGCAGGAGGTGGGCTTGACCCAGCGCACGGACCTGGCCAACGGCGTCGCCGCCAGCTGGTATCACTCCTTGCACAGCAATGCCGGCAGCCCAACGGCGAATAACGTGCTGTTCCTGTGGGCCCAGCTCTATAACGGCGACGAGCCCGCCGGGAAGCCCGGTGGCAAGGCCATGAGTGACGTCATGATTGAGTACCTGGCAGGCGGGATGCGCATACCCTCCAGCGGCTCAATAGGGGATTGCGACTTCTATGGCGGCTGCAGCGCCAGTTCGCCCGGTCCCTGGCTGCACGTCAACCGCAACAGCACGATGCCATCGGAGCTCAGCGAAGCGGGCTTCCACACGCACCCCGTCCAGAACCCGCGCAACATGAGCGTCCAATGGAAGCGGCTGGAGGCCTACACCTTCCTTTGGTCCATCCTCCAGTTCCACGGCCTCACTCGCCCGGCGGTGGCCATCATCACCGGCACCATCAGCGACCTCGAATCCGGCGTGGCCCTGAATGGAGCCGTAGCCACCGCCGGCGGCATGAGCGACACTACCGATACCTTCGAGTCGCTGTTTAACCGCTACTCATCCGACCCCGGCCAGCTGCGCAACGGGTTCTACTTTCTCGAGGGGGTTTCTGGCCCGATCGCGGAGCTGGTAGTAAGCGCTCCCAACTACGACCCCGCTACGCTGCAGGTGAGCCTGCTGGACTCCTTTTTCACTTTCCGCGATGTGGGGCTGGTCTCCAGCCTCCCGCCCTATCTGGTGAGTTCCACCCCCGCCGCCGGCGACACCAGTTTTCCCGCCTGGGACCCCCTGGACCTCGTTTTCAGCCGTCCCATGGACCCTATCTCGGTAGCGGCGGCCTTTACCGCGCCCGGCGGCGTAACGGGCGCCATCGTCTGGACCGACGGCAACCGGCGCATGACCTTCACACCGGACGCGACACTGGCCACCCTCACCGACTATAGCCTGACCATCGCCGCCAGCGCCCAGGACGCCTTCGGCCATGCCATCGACGGCAACGGGGACGGCGTGGGGGGCGATGCCCTAACCCTGGCGTTTCGCACGGGGCCGGCAGACCTGTCCCCGCCCCAGCCGGTGGCGGTCTACCCGGCCGACCTGGGGACGGGCGTGGAGCTGCGGCCCATCATCAGCGTCGCCTTCGACGAAGTGCTGGACGTCGCCTCGGTAGGCGCGAGGGCCATTGGACTGGTGCGCTCGGGCTACTCCCCGTATAACGTGCCCGGCGAGCTGCGGCACTACGTGGTGGGTGACCGGAGCGTGCTCAACTATTTCACCGCCGAGCAACTGACCGTCAATCGCAGGCACACCACCTGGGTCTTCGGCGGGTTGCGCGACCTGTTGGGCAATGTGACCACCACCCGCAGCTACCGCTTCGATACGGGGGAGCTGGCGTTTGACGCCACGAGCATCGACGATTTCGAGGCCGGGCTGGAGCACTGGTGGGAGCCTTTAAGCAGTGGCACAACCACGGCTGGGAATGTGATCGCCGACAGCACCTTCAGATTGGCGAACCATAGCATCTTGAACCTCATGACCGGGAGCAGCACGTCACTTGAACTGCACTATGGTTGGGACACGGGCGCAACGGCGTGGCTACTGAGGGAGTTTTTAGGTGGCGGCGCACCCCGGGCGGTGACGTTCGATGACAGCTATAGCCTGCAGGCGTACGTATTCGGCGACGGCAGCGGCAACCTGTTCCGCTTTGCCGTGGACGACAACAACCTCACCGGGGCCGTGGCAGACCACGAGGTGAGCCACTGGACCACCATCGACTGGATCGGCTGGCGTCTGGTGGTCTGGGACCTGGCCAACGACGGCACCGGCACCTGGCTGGGCGACGGCAAGCTGGACGGCAGCATGCGCTTCGACAGTTTTCAGCTCAGTCACGTTCCCGGGGCCGTCGCCGCGGGGACTATCTATATCGACGACCTGCGGCTGGTGCAGACGCGGCTGCTGGCCGTGGCCGAGGAGGGGCGGCAGCTGCCGCGCAGCTTCGTCCTGCACCCCAACTACCCCAACCCGTTCAATCCCGCCACTACCCTTGTCTACGACCTGCCCCGGGCGAGCCCGGTGCGGCTGACCATCTACAATTTGAGGGGCCAGCCGGTGCGAGAACTGGTTAAAGGGATGGTTGCGGCGGGGCGGCACCAGGCCGTATGGGATGGGACGGACGGCGGCGGACAGCCGGTGGCATCAGGCGTCTACATTGTCCGGCTGCAGGCCGGCAGCGCCAACAGCTCCCGCAAGCTCATCCTCAGCAAGTAGACCCCCCGAAGATTGTTACTCAAGTGAACAGGGGGGCTGCGCCCCGCCTGAATTCCCATTATGATGGGCCGGCATTCGATGATTGTCGGCCTTGCTTAGCTGCTAGAACATCTTGACATCTGATGAATTATGGTTACATTGTCAATAAGCTGTTATTTGTCATCATTCTATGAGCACACGTAGGTCGCGTCGTGTGAGGCTACTTCGGAGGCCTGTCGTTGGTTGACCCAGAACTGCCCTGCTAGAACCTCACTGGACAGCGTCCGCCCGTGCAAAATCAATAGGAGAGCACCATGCTCAAACAAACACGACACCTAACCGTGACGCTTTGTGCGGCGGCTTTGCTGACTATTCCACTGCCAGTTTACGCGCAAATCAGTGAATTCAAAATACTTCCTGCCGATGGAGCGGCAAGTGATAAATTTGGAGAATCAGTCTCCATCTCCGGCGACTATGCCGTCGTGGGATCCTTTGGAGCGGGATCGGCATATGTGTTCAAACGTAATAGTACAAGTTGGACACAGGAGGCAAAATTACTCGCTTCCGATGGATTTCAAGGTGATTATTTTGGAATTACAGTCTCCATCTCCGGCGATTACGCCATCGTGGGAGCTTGGGGTGATGATGATAATGGAAGTTTTTCAGGTTCGGCTTATCTGTTCAAACGCACCGGCACGAGCTGGGCGCAGGAAGCTAAACTGCTTCCTTCCGATGGTGCAGCAGGTGATCAGTTTGGATTTTCAGTCTCCATCTCCGGCGACTATGCCGTTGTCGGCGCTCCATTCGATGATGATAATGGAACTGAATCAGGTTCGGCTTACGTGTTCAAACGCACCGGCACGAGCTGGGCGCAGGAAGCTAAACTGCTTCCTTCCGACGGAGCGGCAGGTGATTGGTTTGGAGCAGTCTCCATATCCG
>JADFSS010000092.1 GCA_022560655.1 Candidatus Neomarinimicrobiota bacterium | reverse complement strand
TCGACAGGCGGCCCGCCCTGAAGGCCCTGCTGGACGCCTGCAGAGAGCACCGCTACGACGTTGTCGTCGTCTACTCCCTCGATCGCTGGGCCAGGAACCTCAAAGTGATCCTGCAGACCTTCGGTGTGCTGTCCGACGGCCACGTTGCCTTCGCATCAGTTACGGAGACTATAGACTACTCCACGCCAGAGGGGAGGCTGTTCGTCGCTATGCTGGGTGCCTTCGCCCAGTACTTCTCGGACAGCCTAGCCAAGCACACGAGCAAAGGGATAGCAGAGCGGGTTCACCAGGGCCGTCCTGCCGGCCCCATACCATTTGGCTATCAAAAGGGGGAAGGTGCCGTCCCCGAGCCCGTGCCGGAAGAGGCGGAGGCGGTAGCTGACATCTTCAGGATGCGGGTGCAAGGGAAGACCCAGGCGGAACTGGCATCCTGGCTCAACGGTCGGCGACTACGAACGCGCAAGGGCCGCCGGTTTGACAACTTCGCCGTCAGAGACATCTTGGCCAACCCATTCTACACGGGGCGGCTTCGCTATCGGGACGCCATCGTCTCCGGCATCCACGAAGCCCTCATTGACATAACTCTCTACGAGGCCGTCCAGGCAATGCGCGTGCCGCGCCACACGGGACCACAGCGTCACTCATACCTCCTAAGGGGCTTAGTGCGGTGTGCTCGATGCGGGGGCCTGCTATGGTCTACAAGCCCGCACCACGGCTACACTTACTACCGCCAGCAGGCGAGCGCCAGGTGCTGTTATCCTGCATTCCGCCGATAAATTCATTGGCGCCGTTCTTCTTGTCAACGCCATAAAACTGTGTCGTATTGTAGCCAGTCAACGTATTTCGCCAGGAATCCCCCCTTACTTCAGAGTGATACACGCCACCATCATTGGCATTCAAGATTTCAAAGTCGTTGGTAGCTGCGTTGATGGGGATCATGAGAATATTGTGGTGATCAACATGCACATTGATCGGTGCTGTTGGGCCTGTAAAACTAGTAAAATCCGTTACTTGTGATGTGGTAATGCTCGTGGTAATAAATCGGCCCCAATTAATTCTTAGCGTGGCCTCCGGCAAATTTGCCGGATCAAAGCTGCCTCCGGCCGGCAATACCGGCCAAATAAAATAGAGCTGCCGATGTTCATGACCTCCATCCATGGCCATGGAGGGATGTGGGGTGCTGGGGTCATAAGGCTCGGCTGACAGAAAAACGTACTCACGGGTCGTGAGATCATCAAATAAGGCTAACTCCCATACGCCATTTCTGGTTTGATCGCGAAACGAGACCATGAGTTGAACCTCGTTGTCGCTGTCCCACAGTTCAAACGGGATGTCAACATAATCCTGGTAGGTATAATTTGCAGCCGGTACACCAGAGGTTTCTCCCTCGGGGATCAAGAAACGATGTGCTTTTTGAGCTTTTCCAGGACCGAAACGGACTTCTATCGAGGTATAGTCGCTTTGATCAGCAGAGCCGAAGGCTATCCCATTTGCAACATCTTGAGTCCGAAACGGTTGAAATGAAAGGAATGACTGTGTATTCTCATAATCGATGCCCGTTACCTGGAAACCCGTCGTGTCAATGCCTGTTCCCACGTTAATTTTCCACATGTCGATGCCGCCGACAAACACCTCGGTTGCATCATAAGGACTTACGGCAATGGTATTGTCATACCATCCCTGGCCTCCCAGCCAATCAATATCCCCGGTCGCATCACTGCCCTGAACCCAGTTTGCGCCCGCATCTACTGATATATACAATACCGAGCCGGACGTTCCTCCTTGAACTGATAGATAAAGTATTGAGGGGTCTGAGGGTGCAATGGCTATTTCCAGGCGCCCAACGTCTCCAATACCTGCAGAAGCATCTACCCAGGTCACACCGCCATTCGTAGACTTAATAACACCAATCGTGTTAACGGTAGCGTATTGGGTATCGAAATTGTCCGGATTTGCAATGATTTGTTCCACCGGATTTGGGCCGGAGTCAAAAACTTTTGTCCAAGTGAGTCCACCATCGATGGAGCGATGGATGCCTGAGGTGGTGGGTGCCCTGCGAAAACCAACACTCGTCGTAACGAGTAGGGTGTTAGCATCAGCCGGGTCTATGATTATCCGGGTGACATTTTGAAATTCAAGGTTTGCGGTACTGGCCAACTGCTCCCAAGTAAGGCCGCGATCAGTGGTCTTCCAAATTCCACTACCAAATATAAAAGCGAAGCTGCCAAAGCCCTCACCTGTACCAACATAGATCACATCATGGTTTGAAGGCGCCATGGCCAGCCAGCCGACAGCTAAATTGGGCAGATCACGGGTCAGTTCTAACCAGGTTTGCCCGGCATCTACAGTTTTCCACACGCCACCGCCCACTGAGCCGGCGTACCAGGTATTGAATTGGGGATCGTCAGGATCGACAATCAAGCCTCTGGTTCGTCCGCTGACATTGCCAGGCCCGCGCTCAACCCAGTCCAGTTGATTGCTGCTGATCGCTTTGCCTAAGGCCTTAGTTGAATGCAATTTTTTCGCTTTTAGAAGTTCATCGACCTTGTAATTATGTGGATAGGATGGTGCCGCTTCGCCGTGGCGCGTGCGAATGTCAACGTGATATTGAGCGAATAAATCCGGACGATCCAGTTTAGCTACTCCTTTGATGCGCTGCTTCCGCTGAGACATTTGACCGGCAAGCTTTCGTGAGACTTTAGAAGTCGCTAGCTCAACGCCAGCCCGAGGGTCAGAAAGTCCGGGACCGGAGCTGACCGGGACACTAGAACCAGTTTCAATAACAAGGATAAATGCCGCAAGCCCCAAAATGAACGCTGCTGCGGCACCCATAGCAATCTTTCTGGTCATACGTTCGCCTCCTCGCCAGACTTAATAACGTAGGAATAAATTAGGAAGAATTGAGAACCTTCTGCACAAAATTTCAAGCGTCAATGCACTGAAATTCATCTGAGATATTTAGCCTTATGATCCTGTGGGTATAATTTTCTTTGAAGTTTTACATCATATATATATCCCAGCAGCTTCTTGTCTGCTTCCTCATCGCCGGTAACAATTCCAGGTATCGTGGAAACCTGAATTTGATCATCATTGAGCCATTTGATACTGCCATTGGGTAGTGATTCTTCAAACAGAACCCTTTCCTGCTTTAGATCATAAACGAAGAATTGCACGGGTGGGAATGGATTTAGGCTCGTAGGCCGGGACTGTTTATAACATAAAACATAACTGTGCGTCAAATTAACCCGACAAGTAATATTGTCCTTGTACTTATCGACAGCAAGTTTTCTATAATTATCGACTGAAGCAACCGATTTAGAATCTGTTTTTGCTGGCGCACAGGAGGCCAGTGCAAAGACAATTGTGAGTTGCAGAATGAGAACGGACAGCTTAAGCAACTGTCCTTCGTTGGAGTGATGTGAGAAACTGGGCTCAGAAACTAAGCGACGCATGGCACTGCTACCTCAACACCTACGTCGTAGTGATACTCCCCGTCAGGCACAGTCCAGGCATAGCCAATCAGGCTGTCGCCGGCTGCGCCATCGTTATGGACGCCGTCATCGGGCCGCAGCCCGGCCCGCAACCGCACGAATAGTACCATGCGACCCGGCGCTACCCGCCCGGCGGTCTCAAGGCTGTGTCCCCGGACATACGGGGCTCCCAGGCAACAGAGCATCCATACATTTGGTAAACGGCTCAGCCTATGCTCCCCCCAATTTGACCATACGTTTGTTCACCGCCGGGTGCGTAGCTCCCGCCGCCCGAAACGACCCCTGTGGCCGCGTGGAGCACCGACGAGCCGGGACGGCCGGGCTCGTTGGGACAGCGGGTCAGGGCCCCCATTGATCCCAATATACGTATGATTTTCGCCGAACCGCAAAGGCACTCTGGCCCATTTGGAGTGGCACCTGCCAGCACGTCCCGCAGGCCCTAAATTCCCCCATGCGCCACCACCTGCTTCTGCTGCTGGCGGCGGGGACGGTTGCCGGCCAGCCGGCCCCCGCGGAGCTGGATACCACCGACGCCCGCTCCAACGCCTACGTCCACGAGAACTGGTCGTATTTCGCCGAGCGGCTACGCAACGAGTTTCTGGCCCTGGGGGAGAAGAAGTACCGCCGGGGGGAGTACCAGGCGGCGGTGATGGAGTACTTCAACTTTCTCTACCACTTCCCCGAGGACGAGCTGCTGCCGCTGGTGCACTATCGCATCGGCCGGGCCTATGAGCGGCTGGAGGAGTTCGAGCTGGCCCGGGAGCAGTTCAACTGGGTGCAGGAGGCACCCCGAGCCGACCCGCGGGTGAAGGTGGTGAGCCTGCGGCAGCTGGCCCGCATGGACTACGAGGCGGGGCACTACGACACCGTCCTGGCGCTGCCGCCGCTGAACGACCCCTATCTGATGGTGCTGAAAGGCTATGCGGCCCTTACGGTGGAGCACTGGACAGAGAGCGCGGCCTACCTGGAAGGGGCCCGCCGCTACTATCCCCGCCGGGCCCAGGCCCGGCTGGACAGCCTGCTGGCCGATATCCGGGCCCTGCCCCGGCTGCCCTACTATCGGCCGCGGTGGCGCACCTTTTGGAACCTGCTGCCGGGCGGGGGCATGCACTACCTGGACATGCGGGGCGAGGCGGTGGGCTATGCCGTGAGCATCGTGAGCCTGGGGCTGGCCACCGCGGCCATCAGCCAGCCGACGCGCTACGTGCTGGGGGCGGCAGCGGCGGGGCTCTACGGGGCCAGTTTTCCGGCCGCGGCCCGGGCGATGGAGGGCAAGAACCGGGTCATTCTGGCGCTTCGCCTGGAGGAGCTGCACCAGGCCTATCCGCTGAGCACGTTCTGGTCGTTTGCCCACCCGGCGATTTATTAGGGCTGGGGGGGCAAGGTATGGTACGCGGCAACCCGGTGGTCAACTTGTGAGGAAGAATTCGTTGCGTGTTAGGCGGAAGCATATATGACCCCGAACCAGCGCGAAGACGGCTCTAACTTACCGAAGGAAGGGCAACGTCTTGTGGTTGGAGTATTATCCGGAAGCAAGGCCCGGAAGCGGGTTTATCTGGAAGCCATATAAACAGAAGGTAGGCCAAAACCTTATGCCAGACCAAACCATGAACCCCCTCGTGAATCTTGGTGACATTTCGAAGCCCGCAGACACTTTGATCAAAAAGGTGTCCAAAGCGGTGGGCGGTGTTTTTGCGCCGTACCAAATCATACGCGTCGCGAAGGCCGAAGCGGAAGCTGCGATAATCAAAGCTCAAACTGAAATCGAGATCACCGATCTTCATCGAAGAGCGATGCACCGCTTCATCGAGGAAGAAGCGAAGCGACAGCAGAACATAGAGAATATCACCGGAAAGGCAATACCACTGCTCGCCGACGAATCCGACGCCGAGTTGATCGAGGATGATTGGGTTACCAATTTTTTCGACAAGTCTAGGATCGTTTCGGACAATGAAATGCAAGAATTGTGGGCTCGTGTGCTTGCGGGCGAAGTGAACTCCCCAGGCACTTATTCGAAGCGAACGGTCAACTTTGTAGGTGACCTTGATAAGAGTGACGCTGAACTCTTCGCGAAAATTTGTGGATTCGCCCTGCAAATCGGAAATCTGGTTCCACTGATCTTTGATGAGCAAGATCACATCTACAATTCCACCGGTATTAATTTTAGTTCGTTGAGTCATCTCGAAAGTATTGGGCTGATTCAATTCAACAATCTACAGGGCTTTGCACGTCTCAAGCTGCCGAAACGCATCGATGTATATTACTACGGACAGCCAATACATCTTGAACTCCCAAAGGAAGACGGTGAAAACGAATTGGAACTTGGAAGGGTCCTCCTAACAAAGATCGGGCATGAACTTGCCCCAATTTGCGGTAGCGCCCCCGTCGGTGGATTTATGGATTACGTCAGGACGAGATGGAAGGATAATATTCCTGACGAATCAAACGAACAATCGGATGAACCGAAGCCGAAATAGGCTAGTGGCTCGCTTCGCTCGGTCACGTCAACTCCTATTCAGGTTGTCCTGAGCGTCAGCCTGAGCCGCGGGTCCTGAAGACCTCCATTGTCGGCTTCGAGGCTCAAGATGGCTTTTGGGTAAGTGCGCGCTGATGCTTGTGGATGGCCGCGATCACGTTCGCATGAGCGTAGACGCCCGGCACAAGTTGCTACATTAAACCTTGGTGGCACGTGGCAAATTATGTTAAACTCCCCTAGCTGAAGGCGCCCCTATGGGGTGTCCTGAGGCCGCTTTTTGACATTGTGAGAAGTTTGTGCGCGGGTCACGGTTAAACAGATGACTTCGGAATATGAAAAGAACATACAACGGAGAGTTTGATCCTGGCTCAGGACGAACGCTGGCGGCGTGCTTAACACATGCAAGTCGAGGAGAACCCCCGCTTCGGTGGGGTAGTAAACTGGCGAACGGGTGAGTAACGCGTAGACAACCTGCCTCGCAGACTGGAATAATCCCGGGAAACCGGGGCTAATACCGGATGCGCTCCCGCTTCGATGGAGGCGGGATGAAAGCAGCCCCGACTTGTCGGGGTCGCACTGCGAGATGGGTCTGCGTCTGATTAGCTTGTTGGTAGGGTAACGGCCTACCAAGGCGACGATCAGTAGCTGGTCTGAGAGGATGATCAGCCACACTGG
>JADFSS010000091.1 GCA_022560655.1 Candidatus Neomarinimicrobiota bacterium | reverse complement strand
ATTGGCAATATAGGTGCAGATCCGTTAATAGTAAGTGATATATCGTCGGATAACCTCGCTTTTACTGTGGATACATCCACCTTCACGCTGCTTACCGGGCAGTCGCTATCGGTCCAGGTAACATTTTCCCCCTCCGCCATTCAAACCTATAGCGGTAGTTTGACGATAAGTAGCAATGACCCCGATGAATCGACCCTGACTGTGGCCCTTCAGGGTGAGGGCGTGGTTCCACCTGCCATTTCAGTTAAGCCCGATTCCCTGAGCGCGGCGCTCTTCACTGGAGATTCTTCGGTCCAGACCCTGACCATTGACAACAGTGCCGGGGGGAGCGATCTGAATTTCGATATATCGATCCAAGGGCCAGCGGCGGCAGCAGTGGCTTCAATAAGTATTGGCCTTGAATTTTTTAGGCGAGAATCAATAATTGATCTAGAGTTGATGAGAGAAAACAAAGCAGCAGCACCACAGCCTACCTTTCCCGCCACCACCCGTCACGGGCAGCCAAAAGAATGGGAGGCTATTGAGGCACCCCGTCGGGTAGCTAGGATGGTTCTGCGAATACCACCAAAAAGAATTTCTCCAAGCGCATCGCTCCCGGTAGTGATTGAGGATCCCGTAGGTGATGGTGGAGTGGTGGATATCATTCTCGTGCGGGGGGCGAGCACTTCAGGCGTACTGGAAATTGAAATGGTATTTGCAACGGTGCTAGACCCGTTCGATTTTGGAGGTTTTCTTTCTCTTGACATAGACCAGGACCCCACAACGGGCGTTCCTCCAAGTTTCGGTAACCCTAATCAAGATATTGGCACAGAATTCGAGTTTAGTTTCTTCTCACTCGGCACGGGTGTCGTAGACCTTTTCGATGCTGTTTTGGGTCAATACGTGGGTAGTTTTCCTGTTGAGATTGACTCCTATACTTTACGTTTTTCTACACCGCTGGCCGATATTGGTAATGATGATGGGAAAATGGATGTGACCGGGGTTATAGGAGATGCAATTGGTCCTACCGACTGGTTTCCAGATGAGGGCCATGGAACTATTGGTGTGAGTTGGCTCACCGCCAATCCCGCACTCGGCACGATACCGGCCGGTACCACCATGGATGTCACCCTCACTTTCAATGCCGCAGGCCTCTCAGGGGGCGACTACGATGCCGACATTGTGATCACTAGTAACGATCCGGCGAACCCGGAAGTGCGGGTTTCGGCCCACCTGAGGGTGGACTTCACAACGGCACTGGACGGTTTCCGGATTGACGACGACCAAACGGGCAACAGTTGGGGCAACAGCGATGGCCTAGCCAGTCCCGGGGAGTTTCTGGAGGTCTATCTATCGGTGGCGAATCTCGGCGACAGCGCTATCAGCGGCGCTTATATCATCCCCGATCCAGGCTTTGATCCCTACGTGAGCCCCAATCCTACTTACTTTCTCGACACGTTCATCTCGTCGGCAACAGAGCTGCCGCCGGGCGTGGTTACGGAGTTTCTTGACGACTTTGATTTCTATGTCGATGGAAGTGCGCCGGCCGATCATATCCTGACAGTGCCCTTGGCTATCTATAACGGCAGCGACATCCTGATCGGCGAGGACACCTTGCGGGTCCCAACCAGCGGCAGCGACATCATCGCGCCGCGCGCCCTGCCCGTTTCGGTCAATCCTAGCGGCTACAGTCCGGTGGGCACACCCATCACCATCGAGGCGTTCATCTGGGAGGCGGGTGGGATTGCCGGGGTGAGTGCTCAGATCGAGGCGCCGGATGAGAATGTGGTGGCGGCGCTGGTCATGGTGGATGACGGGACCAACGGCGATGTCTTGGCCGGAAACCGCGTTTACACGGCTCAGTTCACGCCAGTGGTCGAGGCCGATTTCTTCGTGGATATTCAAGCTTCCGACGGCTTCGGGAACTCTGGTCTCCTGGAAAACGCCAACGGGTTCACCACGCAGCTGTTCACGCCCAGCCAGCCGATGCTGCTGGTGGCCGATGACAATCCCCGGGGGTTGGGCCGCAACTATGAAGATCTGTTCAGCCAGACGATGGATGCCCAGGGCTATGAGTACGATACCTGGCGCAACTGGATGCGGGGCACCATTACCGGGGACGTGTTGGATCAATATCTCGACGGGGTAGTCGTATGGTACATTGGCTGGAACTACCCGACTCTGGACGAGAGCGAGCAGTTGGCTCTGGGACAGTTTCTGGACAATGGGGGCCGGCTGGTGATTACCGATCAGGATTTGGGGTGGGACCTGAATGTGGGCACCCAAGCGGGCAGTGAAGACTGGTATCAGGCCTACCTCCATGCGCGGTTTGTTCAGGATGACATCGACCTTTACGCCGTTAACGGGGTTCCCGGTCAGTATGTGGGTGAGAACATGCGCATACCTCTGACGGACATCTACACAGGGGGAACAGGTGTAGGCTTCTATCCTGATGAGATCGCACCGTTGCAGGGTGCAGCTACCGTGCTGGCTTATGACACGTTGGCGGTGCCGCCGTTCGGCGCCGCTGGCAGGCGCTCGAGCCCGGTCTATGATGTCTTTGAGCGGGGCGCACCTCCATCCAGTCCCATAGGTGCTCGGCTATTGGGGGGCTTAAATACTGGCGATGGACCGATGCAGGCCGGCAGCCGCACCGGCTCGCAAAGCCGGCGCCCAGCTTCGGTCGCGGCTGACCCGATTAGGGAAGAGGCTGCGGCCGCCGTGGCTGTGAATACCGCTAGGCACCGGCTAGTGTACTTTGCTTTTGGCCTTGAGGCGGTCGTCGACCCTGCTCAGCGGACTGCGCTGCTGGGTCAGGCAGTGGAATGGCTCCAGGGTCTGCCCACCACTGACCAGATGCCGCCCCGGATCATTTCCATCGATGATGTGCCTGAGGACCAGGGCGGCTGGGCAGCGGTCACCTGGGCTGCGTCGGCCAACGACCGCGCCTCTATCCCTGATCAAGTGGCCTCCTACACTATCTGGCTCCGGAATGACCTCCCCGCCGATTCTCCTGCCGGCGTTGGTCCCAGCGTGCCACCGACGGTGGAGCGACAGGCAACCCAGGGGCACACCACGCCGGTATCCAAGCCCTCGGGCAAGGATGAAAGTGACTTACACTCGCTTCTCGCTCAAGAACCGGGCAGCCTTGCACACGCTGTGGAAGGAGTGAGCAAGGCAGCTGCGCAAAGCGATTGGTCGGGTGAAACTGCGGGGGTGCCAGGTCCAGATCCGGCGGAAGAGGTTCAGGTGATCCTGAGCAGCGATGGGGAATGGATCAGCCTCGGATCGGTGAACGCCACCCAGGATTCAGTGTATACCTTCCTGGCGCATACGCTGCGCGACTCCAACCATACAGGTCTTCACTGGAGCTATTTCAAGGTTTCAGCCCACGGCTCCACCGATCCCGATCACTTCTCGTTCTCGGAAGTTGACAGCGGATATTCGGTGGACAATATCGCACCCGGTGTGCCAGCCAATCTGATGGCGATCCCCACCGATGTCGATGTGCATCTGAGTTGGTCATACGATTTCGGTGCGGCAGCCGATTTCCAGTACTTCGCCATGTACCGGGGCACAGAGGCCGGCTTTGCTCCCCTCCATGCGGACAGCTCCCTTACCACCACTACCGATACCGTCTATACTGATGAGCAGGTGGAGCCGGGAGTCGCCTACTTCTATCGCGTAGCAGCGGTGGACTATAATGGCAACTTCAGTGAGCTCAGCGGGGAGGCGACCGGTAGCTTGCTGGCCGTGGTTGAGGGAGCAGGCATTCCGGAGGCCTTCGCCCTCTGGCAGAACTACCCTAATCCCTTCAACCCCAGTACCATTATCCGCTTCGACCTGCCCGAGGCCACACACCTCACCCTGATCATCTACGACCTCCTCGGCCGGGAGGTGGCGCGCTTGCGGCAGGGCGCCATCGAGCCGGGCTACCACCAGGTCGTCTGGAACGGCCGGACCGCCGCCGGCCAGGAGGCCACTGCGGGGCTGTATATCGTCCGGCTGGTGTCTCCAACCTTCACCCGGAAGATCAAGATGGTGCTGCTGAAGTAAGGAAAAGTCACAACCAAAGTCATTTCCCCGGATACAGGTTTTGAATTAACGGCGGGTTGGCGCACGCCAAAAAATCCGCAGTTTATTATTGAGCGTCACAACTTGGAACGCCGGCAGGCCGGAAGCCCCAACTCAGGATGTCATGGTTTTCCCATGCATCACCGGTAGTCGCAGCAAACCCTACCCACGCCTGGCCGACGAGAAGATTCACAATGGCATCCAGATGAAGAGACGCGTTCAGGACCGGCGTTAGCAGATCATCCATATAAATGATCATGGTGCCGGGCACATAAGTGATCCTCACGGTATGAATTTCGCCGTCTGACATGTTGGGGATTTGATTCGTGGAGCCGAGAGAATAGTTGTGCGGAATAAGACCCCCAGGTTGAATACTGATATGATTAGGGCTGGGATCAAGATGTTCTGGGTTCAACTCGGTATCAAATTCGATAGCCAGGCCATTCCAGATCCCGCCGTAGCCTCCGTCTGAATAAGCGTCGGCCCGAATGTTCTGGACAACAAATGCAAAATTATCGCCGCCACCATTTACTAAATCTGATATCCGGAATTCAAAGACCGTTTCAAACCCGGCCTTTACTTGCCGGCGGGATCTAAACCATGCCAGCCCTGTCTGATTAGGAGCTGATGGGGTGAGACGCAACGCGTCATTTTGCTGGGCAGCGTCGCCCTTGAGAATGAGACCGGCAGTTGAGCTGAAATCGGGATAGACAAAAGTCCCGGGATCCTGTGCAGTCGAAGATGTACATACTTCCAGCTCCACGGTATCGGCGACCTCGTTTCCATGGATATCTCTCGCCACAACCTGGATGCTGTGGCTCCCTACGTCCTCTATGGTGGCATTCCAGGTCCATGAATAGGGCGGGACACTTTTTTGTTCTAGATGCATGGTATCAATAATGCATGAGACGGATGCCACCCCTTGGCCTTCAGGGATTTCTGCGGATATGGTAATATCCCTTTGCAATGACCACCAGTTCAGTGCCACCACCGCTCCATCTTCCGGAATCTGGATGAAGTGCGGATCAGGCTTTGCGATGACGATCCCTATGACAATCTCGCGCTCGTCGCCGACATCATTCCGTGCAATCGCGCTGATGGAATGGCTGCCGGTATCTGCAAGGGTGGCTACCCATTCCCAGGAATAGGGTGGCGATTCCAGCTCCCCAAGTGACTGATCGTCAACATAGCAGATTATCGAGGTTATACCCCCACCAGTGGGATCGATAGCGGTGATCGTGACTACCTGCTCCTCGGTGAACAAATTGAATGAAAATACTGCACCGTCTTCCGGCTCTTCGAATAACAAAAGAATCTGCTCATCGACAATGTTGAAAAAGCCACATCCTGCAACAGTTGCCAGAGCACCTGTCAAAACAAATCTTGACAGCATGTTACAGCTGTGGATTACGCCCACAATTCCTGCCCTAATTCCGCCAACTTATCGAGTAGGCGATGTTGGCGACCCAGACGGTCCGGCCTAGAGGCCGACCCCGGCCGGGAAGGGGAATTGCGCGCAGTTCCAACGATAGCTGCTTACTGCCGATTTGCGCACCGGGAGATAGCACCAGGCCGGTTCCGAACGCTCCCCCCTCGCAGCCAGAGCCACCCCATTCACTGCTGTATAGTGCTACGCCGCCGCCAAGAAACAGCGCAGCCCCCATCTCTGGTTTGCCCCATTTTAAGTGACCTTCGATCAGGCCATATCCCAAGTTGAATGACTCGGTACAGGGACTGATTGACGATTTAGATACCCCATTCAGGAAACCCGCCGTGAAAGCCAGCGATAAGGGTGGAAGTCTGTTTGCATTGATGGTGTGGGAGAATTGGTAAGAAACACCAAAGTTGATTCCGGGCCCCTGAAGGTGACTGCTCTGCAGGATTCCGGCAGCAATTTGCCATGGGAAAACCAGCCAGCCCTCCGGCTGACGTGGTGGAGGCGGGACTCTCTCCTCCTCGGCCACCTGCCGTTGCTTCGTAGTTTCCCCGGCATCTGGTTCAGCGGGGATGCTGGTTGGCTGAGGGTGGTCTGCCGTTTTGTCGAGGGGCAGGCCGGTCTCCGGGACAAAGGCTGGTTGCGGCGTCGGCAATCCCACCTCAGGTCCTACCTCCATTGGCTGAGGCTCCTCCGGCGACACAGGTTTTGCCACATATGTTCTACCGTCCTCAAATGCCAACCGCCCATCTGCTAATGTCACTCGCTTCACTTCCCATAAATCATATTGAACCGTATCAGTTTCGCCTTGTATTTGAAAATAAATATGGGTATAAGTAATCTCAATCAGCCTGCCTGAGAATTCCCTGTCCATAAAATCAACCAGCAGGTCTTGAGATAACAGGGGCGTGGCAATCACAATCAATAAAACGAGGGTTCTTAGCACGATTGATGGCCTGCGCAATTACATGTTAAAACGCAGAAAAGGCAAAAAACGCCCCAGAATCCGCCCTTAACAGGATCAATCGTCGAAGAATCGAGTACGTGAAACACCGTCTCAATCGACCTTCCATGCTCAGGTTGCATCGGATCAGACACTCTTGGACTTCTGGGGCTAATCCTAAGAGATAAACTCCGCTTTTCCAAGGATTATCTGATGCCTCATTTGAAGCGTCCTCTGCTTGATCTTCTCCCGTCTGTCCAGGATTTGTCTGCTCCTCCCTTCATAGACGTCAACGGGCTTCACATTGTTGAGCGACTCATGATACCGCTCATGATTATAGTACTTGATGAACCGTCCGATCTCCTG
>JADFSS010000090.1 GCA_022560655.1 Candidatus Neomarinimicrobiota bacterium | reverse complement strand
TATCTGTTGATCAGCAGCAAGAGAGCGCCAAAACGCCAGACTCAGGCCGGCCACGATCCACCCAATCGTGCCCCAAACCCTGATGACGCCAAAATCTTTCTCCGTATCTTCCATGTTGATCATGGCAATTGAATTGGTCAACGCCAGCGTGGGCGCATACAGGAGACTATAAAATAACATTACCCAAATCATTATTGAGTAGTCGGTTATGGAGGCAACAAAGAGCAGGACCGCCCCCCCCGATAGTTGCAGGATGGCGATCAGCTTTTCCGAAGCGAAATAGCGGTCTGCGACCTGGCCTGCAATAAATGGGGAAATGATAGTCGCCAAGGGTAACAGGCTGTAAATCACTCCAACCTGAGTGCCGCTGAAGCCCAGATCGTTTTGCAGATAGGCCGATAACACCGGCGCCCATGATCCCCAAATGGCATATTGCAAAAACATCATCACGCTCAGACGCAGTTTGACGGTCATAACCTTATTCCAAAACAAATGTTTACGAAAACACCATGACATGCACTATTACGTGCACGTGGTCAGAGCAATGTGAGCTACTTGGGTCTAAAACTAAGAGACACATGTTGCGTTTCCAGGGCTTAGATGTCACCGAACAACCTTAACCTCCAGATGTATCATGCTGGAGTGCCTTCGTTACCTGGTCTTCCCAAATGGCGAGTACGGTGTGCTCCTCAAGATCTGGGAGTACATCGATGTCCTTCATCCACTCGAAAAATATATTACTCGGCTTATTTTCATTTTTTCCAACTACATGCGCACTTGGCGTGAATCCATGCTCGATGTAGCTGTGCCGAAAGATACCCAAGAAAATTACCGATAATACGCCCATCCAGTCCATACCATTCATCCGTATGAATCTCATCATCATGGCCTCCATTAAGGTTCGGGAGACGGAAAATCACACCATCGACCAGTGTCGGAATAGAAGAACATCTTCCTATTTCCAGCGGCAGATTCGATTCGATCGCGAATAATCCCCAACGCAACCGCATCTTTATCAACGTAGGTCCACAGGTACCCACGCATGGTCTGGGGAATTTTATCCATTGTAATCCTCCCTACCGTATGCGTCGTAAAAGCAATGTGAGCTACTTGGGTCTAAAACTAGGAGACACATTTCATGTTTCGAAGGTTTAGCTGACGCCTCATTTGAAGGCGCCCCACTTAACATTCCCCCGCTCCAACGCAAAACCCCCACCTCCCATTGTGAGAAAGCAGGGGTTACTGTCCGTAGCGGTGGAGGGACTCGAACCCCCGACACGCGGATTATGATTCCGCTGCTCTAACCAGCTGAGCTACACCGCCCAAGAAAAGTTAGCCCTTCAGGAGCGGGTGTGGCAACGACGGTCTCCCACCCGCCAGCTAGTCCGCAACCCGGTCTAAAATCAGCTGCACCACCAGTCGCACGGCCACGCCTGAGCCTCCACTGGGAATATAGGGCTGGTCTTTGTCCTGCCACGCGGTCCCGGCAATATCCAGGTGTGCCCACGGCGTCTCCCCCACAAACTCCTTCAGGAAAGCGCCGCCGGCGATGGTCCCCGCCAGCCGCTCGGTACCCAGGTTCTTCACATCGGCCACATCTGACTTGATGTCCTCGGTGTACTCATCCCACATGGGCAGCTGCCAGACCCGCTCGCCCGTCTTTTCACCAGCCGCCAGTACCTCGGCGATGAGTGCCTCGTCGTTGCCCATGAGGCCGCTGGCCCGGTGACCCAGGGCGACCAGCACAGCACCCGTAAGGGTGGCGAAGTCCAGGATGGCGCCGGGCTTGTGCTGGTCCACCACGTAGGCCAGGGCATCGGCTAGAATAAGGCGGCCCTCGGCGTCGGTATTGAGCACCTCGATGGTCTTGCCGTTGTAGGCGGTGACGATGTCGCCCGGTTTCTGGGCATTGCCGCCGGGCAGATTTTCGGTACTGGCGATGACCCCCACCAGGTTGATGGCCGGCTTCAGATGAGCAACAGCGTCCATGATACCGAGCACGGCAGCCGCACCGCTCATATCGAATTTCATCTCGTCCATCTTCGCCCCCGGCTTGAGTGAGATGCCTCCGGAGTCAAAAGTGATCCCCTTGCCAACCAGCGCCAGTGGAGGCGCGCCGGCTTTGCCGCCGTCGTACTCCAGCACGATGAATTTGGGGGGCTCGTGGCTGCCGCGGGCAACCCCGGCCAGGGCCCCCATGCCCTTGGCGGTGAACTGCTCCCGGTCCCAAACGGTGCAGCGCATTAGGGCTGACTTCGCGATGCGCTGGGCCTCCTTCGCCAGGAAGCTGGGGGTGGCGATGTTGGAAGGCTGGTTCTGCAAGTCGCGGGTCAAGCAGGTGCTGTTCCCAACAATGGTTCCACGCTCAACAGCGGCACCGGACGCCGGGCCATAGAGGCTGAGACGCTTCAGTTCCCGGCTGTCATCATCCTGCTTTTTGTGGTCCGTAAAGCGATATGAGCCCAAAATCAGCCCCTCAACCTGCGCCTGGCTGAGTTCATCTTCAGGTAGTTTGGCTGTAATGGCCAGCAGACCGCAGGTTGTCAGGTTGTGTTTCAGGGCTAGCCCCACCGCGGTGCCGGCGGCCTGGCGGGCTACCTCGGAGGTGAATTTATCCTCTTCTCCCAGTCCTACGAGGGCGACGCGGGCCGGCGTGCCGCCGGAGAACAGCACCAGGCTCTGGCCCCGCTTGCCCTTAAAGTCGCCGCCGGCCAGCACCTTCCCGATGAGACCGTCCAGTGCCCTGTCCACCGGTTTCACGCTGGCGGGAATGCCCGCATCCTGAAATAGACCGACAGCCAGAAAGTCAATGGGCTGACCGAGGTCGAGCTCCGCACGGTGGTCAACTTGCTTCACATACGACATGATTTTTCTCCCGATTGGTTTGGCAATAAACCCGCGGCAGAGGAGCTCACATCCCGCTGGAGTGATGACGGGTTGCCATGCCCACCACCACTGGCTCCGCGCGATCATCCAGAATTCGGTAGCGCAGAAAATCGACCGTGGTTCCTTCACGCTCGGCCCAGGCCTGGCCGTAAAGCCGCCCGTGGAGCGCTATCACCATCACGTCCATCGTGAACGACGTAAGTGGGCGTCCATCGACGGTTTTCGAATCGTTCGTACTCTTCGCAACCACGGCCCGCATGAGCCGGTGGGCGAAGAGCAGGACCTGCTCGGCAGGCTGGGTTGGCTCAGCACCCAGGTCTAACTCACCTTCGGCTAAGAAGGGCCCGGGGCGGGTGATAATCATGGGCAACTCGCCATACGAGGGAACCAAGTTACTCAGAGCCACGGAACCACGGCAAACGGAACTGCAGGCATCAACCTGTGCCGCGCACCCTGGTGAATTGGCCTTGCCCCGTGGCGATGAGGGTACCGCTTTCGTCGCGAATCTCGGCCTCGGCCACGATGTAGCCGGATGCCTGTGAGAGCACATTGCCCGTACCGGTGAGCGTTCCACCCGTAGCGGCGTCAAGGAAATGGGCGTTGAGCCGGCTGGTGGCGAACCACTGCCCTGCGCTGTCAGGCTTGTCGCTGTTGAGGTGGGTGAATACGGCCCGCCCCATGAGCGTGTCCAGCATGGTCATCAGAAATCCGCCGTGGGCTGTGCCGGCCCTGTTGAGATGGTGCGGCTGGAGCTGGGCGACCCCTTCAGAGAGGCCCGGCTCAGGGGAGGTCGTAACAATCCCCAGGTGATCGGTGAAATGTTGCTGCGCGCCGGGCTTGAATATGCTGGTTTTAGTCATCAATTAACTCTGCCAGGCGGCCGCGGCCAGCCCCAACCAGCCACCCAACAGCAGCAGCCCGCCCAGAGGCGTAACCGCTCCCAGCCAGCGCTTGCCGGTGAGCACCAGCAGGTAGAGGCTGCCACTGAACAGCACTGTTCCAGCGGCGAACAGCCAAGGCACAAGTCCCAGCAAACTCGGCGCGGCCGTACCACGCCACCCGATTACAAGACCGGTGATGGTGATGGCCAAGGCGTGGTACATATGATATCTCACCGCCGTCTCCCAGCTGGGCAATCTGTCCTGACCCACCCTGCGCTGCAAGGAGTGCGACCCAAAGGCCCCCAGTGCCACGCCCACAAAAGCGGTCAGCGCGCCCATGACGATCCAGTTCATGCAAGCCCCCTTGCGAGACACGGCCAGCACGCCGGGTGCCTGACCGGACCCGTGTCCCCGCTCCGGTCATAGCCCGATTCATTTCTAAGCATGATAGCCCCCTTCTTCCCCGTCTTTCGAACCAGCGCTGGCGCTGGGGTGAAGCGATCACTATGTGCTGACGCGGTCACGGATAGCCTGGCATCATGCGTGTTGGAATCAATTCTACGAGGGCTCACCATTCACGGAATCAGCTCGAATTTACGGCACGCGAGCTCGAGATGAGCGGCAAACTAGCCGCCCTGTAAGCCTCAAGAGGCAAGCGTTTGCCTGGAGCTCCGAAGTTGGCAGCCGTCATGAGCAGGAATTTGCGGGCTGTGGGATGACCCTAAGGAACCCCTACCCGACATCTAGGGGCCCACTTCCTGCGTAAATTATGCCCGCTAGGCGGCCGGAGGACAGCAATTAAAGTATAATTAACTGCTTACGCTGCGTGGACAAAAACTTGCGAAAAATGCTAAAGTTTTTGGCGGAACAACCGATATAGATGACAGCTAAAGTGCCCGTGGGAGAAAGTGCCCCCAAGAATGATTGGCCCGGTGATTTCCTCGCGACGATACGAAGCAGCACATGAACACAAACCCATTTTTGACCAACGCAACTCTCAAGAGGGAACTACCATGAAGTATTTGGTAAAATTCCAATTGGTGGCTATAACCATTATGGCCATGATTTCCACCGTGGCCTTCGGAGCAACGGTTGTGGCATCTCCTGCCCAGCTGCCCAAGGGCGCCTTCGTCAACGTCTCTGACGACCAGCACTTCTTTCAGACCCTGCTCATTACCCTGAACAACAACGGGGGGACGGCGTGGGCCGCCGGCGATGACATTATAATCACCCTACCCACAGAAATCCGCGTGGCGGATACGGACCTCGACCTGAACTTCACTAATGAAGTGTCGGTTTCAGCGACGTCTGCCGCGGCTGTGCTCCCCACCGTAGTGGCAGCCACGGCGGGTTCCATCACCCTGGACCTGGCAGCGGGTAACCTCGTGGCCGCGGGCGACATCTTTTTGGTCATCTTCCCCATTACGACGGATGATAGTCCGGTGGACAACAGCCCGGTCTATACGCTCACGTGGTTTGACGCCAGTGCCGTCGCCACGGCCGACCTGGAGGCCACAGATCCGACGGTAGAGGTCACCTTTGTGGATACGCTGACGCTGGTGGACTTCGCGGATGCCAACTGGGACGCCGGACTGAAGCAGAGCTCGAAGCGAGGGGACGTTTACCCCGACGTGTCTGGCGTGGTTGTCACCGCCCTTACGGACTTTGTGCCCGAGCAGGTATCCCTCGCTATTGACGTACAGATCAACGCGTCCTCAAACTGGTTGGGGATATCGATTCTGAACGGCACAGATGATGACTTTGTGAATCCGTTCTTTGCGAACCTTGCCCTTACCGGTGAAGTTGGTTACCGGCTATGGGCCTCACAGACTTCGCCTTTGCAGAGGGTTGCAGCGGGAACCGGCGACATCCCACGGCATAATTCCGACGACCTGGCGGTAGACGGTGCCCCCGAGGGTGCCACCTTTTTCGATTCCCAGACCCCATCCGGAGGCACCCTGCTAAACAGCCGGATTCTGGATGAGGGACTCTGGTACTTCTATGTTACTTCGTCCCTGTCAGCGGATTGGGTATTGGGTTCCAGTGATACCGTCGAAGTTCGGCATCAGCCCGATTGGTGCTGCAGCGACTACACCACCGGCTATATCGGTGATGAGTCGGGCATCGACTACGACGACGATCAGATCTTTGAGCCCACCGTGGATGACGACCAGAACACCATCACCCTGGAGTCGGGCGGCGCCATCGGTCGCGACGGCCTCTTGGCGGCTGCCAACAACATGGACAGTGTGCGGGTGTATTGGACCTTTGAAGACGTGGATGACAATGCCCAGGTGCACGTATTCTTCTCAACAATCAACAACCTGACGGACTCGGATGTCACGATTTCGGGCTCGGAGCCCAATGAAGTGGTGACCGGCTTGACCGGAGCCACCGAAGTGGATTCCACCAGAGACTATTTCGAGGAAGCGGCTGACAATTTCGTGACCTGGTATATCAACCCCTCCGCGTCAGTTTTTGAGACGGCCGCGGACTACGCCCTGTACATCGTCTCCAACGACGGCAAGACGCAGATTGTCGAGGAAGTCAGGGACTTCGACGCGGGCGGTGCCGTAACGGACCTGGTGGTGACGGTGAAGCACTTTCCTTCGCTTGTCTTCCACGATAATTACGGCGTAGCGTTGGCCTTCGACACCGCCGATGATGAAGTCTACATCATCAGTTGGGGTGAGACCGTGGACGGCGATAAGGACCCGGATGCAGGGGGAACGGCTACTATCGACCTTTACTATCTGAATGCAGCCACGGGTGTTCACGTTAACGTGTTCCCCGCCGCTGATAATACCGATGCCATCACCTCGATCCCGGTGACTTTTCTGCAGAACAACGCCACCCTGATCACGAGCCTCGTCGATGACGGCGATGAACGTGGTCGCCGTGGTCGGCGGGTTCACCGCCATCTTCGCAGCCTCGATGGCTCTGGTGACGAACGACATCAAGCGCGTCCTGGCGTACTCCACGATCAGCCAGCTCGGCTACATGATGCTCGCCCTGGGCACGGGAGCGTACGGGGCCGCGATATTCCATCTGTTCACCCACGCGTTCTTCAAGTCGCTCCTCTTCCTGGGCGCTGGCAGTGTCGGCCACGCGTCGGGAGGCACCTTCGACATGAGGTACATGGGAGGCCTGCGGAAGGTCATGCCCGTGACCTACGTGACGTTCCTGATCGGGGGCCGGGCGCTGGCGGGGATCTTCCCGCTGGCCGGCTTCT
>JADFSS010000089.1 GCA_022560655.1 Candidatus Neomarinimicrobiota bacterium | reverse complement strand
CATGCTGGAGCTGGAGGCGATGGGTTTGGAGCGCGCCCAGACCGAGGTCTCGGTTCAGTACATCGACCACAATCTGCTGCAGACCGATTTCAAGAATGCCGACGATCACGTCTTTCTTCGCAGTGCGTGCAGAAAATTCGGTCTTTGGTACAGCGGCCCGGGAAACGGTGTGAGTCATCCCGTCCACATGGAACGATTTGGGATTCCCGGCAAGACGTTGCTGGGCTCCGACAGCCACACCACCGCTGCCGGTTCTCTAGGGATGCTGGCGATGGGAGCCGGGGGACTGGAGGTGGCGCTGGCGATTGCGGGCGAGCCGTTCTACGTCAGGATGCCCCAGATCTGGGGCGTGCGGCTGACCGGCGAGTTGCCCGACTGGGTGAGCGCGAAGGACGTGATCCTGGAGCTGCTGCGCAGGCATGGCGTCGACGGTGGCAGAGGCCAGATCATCGAGTATTACGGTCCAGGGCTCGGCAACCTGAGTGCAATGGACCGCCACGTCATTGCCAACATGGGCACCGAGCTGGGTGCTACGACCACGGTCTTTCCCTCCGACGGGGAGGTCAGGAAATTCTTGAGAACGCAGGACCGGGAGGACGATTGGGCCGAGCTCCTTCCCGATGGTGGCGCCACGTACGATCGGCAGGATGAGATCGACCTGTCCAAACTGGAGCCCTTGATCGCGCTCCCCAGCAGCCCGGGCAAGGTAGTACCGGTAACCCAGGTCGCCGGCCGAGAGGTGTACCAGACCATGATCGGCTCATCCGCCAATCCGGGGCTCAGAGATTTCGCCATACCGGCTCTCATCGTGGAAGGCCGGCAGGTGCACGGCCGGGTATCGTTCGATATCAACCCCACCTCACGCCAGATCCTGGAGAACCTCTCCGAAATGGGGCTGCTGAACCGCCTGATTCACGCTGGGGGCCGGATCCATCAGACAGGCTGCAACGGTTGCATTGGGATGGGGCAAGCCCCGGCCACTGACCGCATCAGTCTGCGCACCGTGCCCCGGAATTTCCCGGGCCGGTCGGGCACCATGGAGGATCAGGTCTACCTGTGCAGCCCGGAAACTGCGGCCGCTTCGGCGCTCACGGGAGTGATCACCGACCCGCGGACCCTCGACATGGAGTACCCGAGGTACGAGGAACCGGCTGAGATCACCCTCAACTCAGCGCTGTTGGTCCCGCCGGCTCCAGCGGGCGACGAAACTGTGCTCGAGAAAGGTCCCAACATCAAGCCGCTGCCAGAGTTCGACCCGCTCGCTGAAACGATCGAGGGCCCGGTCCTGATGGTTGTGGGCGACGATATTTCCACTGATGCAATCATGCCTGCGGGCAGTAAAGTGCTGCCCTACCGCAGCAATATCCCGGAGATCAGCAAGTTCGTCTTCTCTCAGATCGACGAGCAGTATTATGAGCGAGCCATGGCGCAGCGAGAAGCTGGATCTTTGGTCGTCGGTGGAGAGAACTACGGTCAGGGTTCAAGCCGCGAACACGCCGCCATCGCCCCGCGGTACATGGGCCTCCGGGCCGTCATCGCCAAGAGTTTCGCCCGTATCCACTGGCAGAACCTGATCAACTTCGGAATCTTGCCACTGACCTTTGAGAACCCGGGGGACTGGGAACGCATCGATCGTGACGACGTATTGACGATCCCCGATGTGCGAGCGGCGATACAGAAGGGGTCGCGACTAAAAGTGCTTAACAAACATAAGGGCCACAGCTATCAAACTGAGCACTCCATGAGCGACCGTCAGGTGCAAATCATGCTGTCAGGCTCGCTCATCAATATGGTCCGGAAGAGGCTGGGGTGACGGAACTGCCCGCAGGGTCACCGCGCTGCTGGTGGCGGGCTTCCCGGTGGCCACGGCGCCGGCCTGAATCTTGGCCCCGTTGTGGCGTTCCGCAGGTATCTGAAATCCCAGCTTGATGGCCGGGTCGGCCCACTGCTGGCCGGCCTGGCCCTGTGGCATCCTTCGGGCGCGGGGGCGGGCCACATCCTGGGCCCCAAAACCGGACTTAACTGGCTGGCCGCCGCCAACCCTCTTCCCTCCCCTGCCAGGTAGATAAAACGGCTGCGTACCTGCCCCGTAAGGAGGGGGGCAGGTTGCGAAAATTGGGGCTTCCTGGCTGTATGGCAGGGGTGGTGCCGGCCTCTGTTTTATTCCCGGCGCTTTTGCTATCCTGTTACATTAAACTGATATTTGACCCCACCACGGCGCCTGATATCAGCCACGGAGAAGGGCTGGAGGCGTTGCGAGTGGCCACGAGCGCAAACGAAAGCAAATACCGCAAATTAAGTTGAGGCCCACGGCACAAATCATGGGGCCTGTTGGTCGTTCTACCCACCGTGGGCTTAGAAATATTCAATACCAATTTAGTCCCCAGTGGCCCAGAGATGATCCCTATGGTCGCATGGATGATTCCGAATCTTCACTGAGCTCAACGGTGCTGAGTCTGGCGGTGCTCCGGTTTGGCCAGGGGCGCTCCCACCGCTGGGCAGCCTGCGCCCGGTCGCGTCAGGGGGTTGGTGACTTCTTCGCCCTTCTTTTCGCCTTTCGCCAGCGTTGATAGCCAGACAACAGGTCATGGAGCTTCCAAACCTTCTTGTGCCGGGCAACGTTCAGCCTGCCTTCCACCAGATCACGTTTGCTGCCAACCCAAAGGCCTTTCGTCCCGGGCCCCCTGGGGGTAAACATGACTTGGCTGGCGTAGGGCTTCAGGGCTTGCTGGTAGTGAGGACGCTGGGCATCATGGAGCACCACGATTCCGTCGTTCGCAATCCACTCATGGGCCTTTGCAAGGCAGTCGACCCTGGCCCGGCCGTCCACCAAAATGAAATCCAGCGGAGCCAACTTTCCGCCATATTCAACGTAATCGGTGAGATCGGCATAGGCACCGTCATTGTGGTCATCCGTCCACGGGTAGGCATTTGGGGGCCACGTGCACCGCTTCGACGCGCGGATCGGTGTTCATGCTGCGCACATTCGCAGCCCATTCCTCATCGTGCTCCACGGCTATCCAGCGGGCCGATTCGTTGGGTAAGTAGCGCGAATAGTAAAGGGTTCTGTACCCGGCACCCCACTCCAGGCAGCGCTGGGGCTGGAGATTTGTGAGCAGCTCCTCAATGATCAGGATTTCACGGTATTTCATCCATGGCTTGATGACGGGGCCACGCTTCCGCAGGATCGAATCACGGGTCTTACGATAATTTTCTGTGAGCAGCAGGAGCAGGAGGCCCTTGCCTTTCGGGGCGGTGTTCATCTGATGCTATTCAATGCTGGGTTCCAAGGTTACATGTTCCATGAGCAAATGGCGGCGTTCCCAGATGCGGCGTCATCCTGGTTTTGGCCTGATATCGTCCAGCTGGCCGCTCCAGTCGGGCTTTTTTTGCACAAGCAGACGAATGACGATAACGGGATACAGCACCAACTCCTGCAGGATGTACAAACGACGACCAACTTTCATCCCGAACCACCTCATCCACCTACTATCAGAGTAATGGGAGAAAGTTCGGAACCAGCGGGTTGCAAAGCGAAAGTTGTAGATCATGAAAAAGGGATAGAGCCCATAAAACCGCAGCGGAAAGTAGTCCGCCACCACCCAGTGATAATACTGAAGGTGATTCACGAGAACCCGGTTAAGGGTCAAATACCTCTTCCCCAAACCGCCGGGGATATCAAACTGCCTGAGGACCACCGGCTCAGGATCAAACATCAGGTATTCACCGGGCAGCAATGCCCTCCGCAGCTTAAAGCAGAATGAATGTTCATCAATGTTGGTGACGTAAGGGTACCAGCCCCCCAGTGCCACGACATAGGATCGACGGATGGAAGCATTCATACCGTGAAGCCATTCCACCGGCTTTTTGGGTCGGTCGATGCCGGTAAGATCCCGCCCGCGCAGGAAAAAAGAGTAGGTGAGGCAACGGTCGTATGCGGCGTCAGGGTTTTTGTAGGGAACCCGCTCGTTGGGTTTCTTGATACAGCGGCCTGATACGCCAACGCACAACGGGTCATGATAATGTTTCGCGTGGGATGATATCCAGGTTGTGCCAATCGGCAGGTCATCGTCATCGATAAACAGGACGATTTCCCCCCTGCTGTGGAGCACGCCCGTATTTTTGGCGCCTGCCGAGCCTAGAGGCTGCGATCGAATCACGCGGACCCGAGGGTCGAGTCTTTCAAACGACGCCCGATATTCTTCCCACAGGTCATTCTCACTCTGTTCGACAACAACCACCTCAAAATTAGCGTAATCCTGGCTCAGGCAGACTTCAAGAAGCTCAGGCACCATTGACAAGCGGTTGTAGGAACGAATCACCACCGAAACCATGGGATTGGTTAGAGACGGGTTCATGACGGTTCAACTCTCTGGAAATGGTGCGCCACCGGAGTATGCTCGATCTTGACCATCAGGCGTCTTTAGGTCGGACGTCGTCCAACCGACCGCTCCAGGCTGGCCGCTGGGCGGTGAGCACGCGATACAGGGTATAGGGGAATTTCAGGAACTCCAGTAGGATGTTGAGGCAGCGCCGGTATACGCGGGCCAGGTTCCTGGATGGGACTGGCTGATTCGGGGGCTTAACAAGTTGCAGGCAAGCATCGATGATTTCAAGCACGGAGGGGAGCCGGTTATACGAGCGGATGAGGACAGTTACAAACGAATTGGGGAGCGACTTATTCACGCTGCTTGTAGATCAGTAACAAACTTCACGGCGCGGTCGGTGCTATATCCATCGTTAAAATAGAAGCAGTTCTGTAGCAGCTGCCGGCAGGCCTCAGTGTGCGGTGAAGCGAGATTATCTACGACCATATTCAGAATATTCGCACGTGGTGATCCGTCATAGACCTGGGTGATTGAACGAACATCCATCTCCGTCGGCATCTTATGGAGATCAACCGGCTCCAGTTCGGCAACGATCATGGGCTTGCCGGTAATGAGGTACTCGTACTGGATGGAAGAAGTATCGCTTATCAGCAGGTCCGACACGGCGAAATCACTCATCGTATCGTGACGCAGAAGATCGTTCGGATTTGAGAAGTATACGTGTCTGATACCGTTGATAGCAGCCCACGCCTTGATCTTGGGTATCGATCTTGAGACGAAGTGATGCGGTCGAACGATCAGATTGAATTCCCCGGTCAGCTCCCGGCAGAAACGATAGACCAGTTGGTGCAGAGTGCCCTTGCCTTTCTGCCAGGTAGGCGCGTAGAGGATGTTCTTCCGGTCTCGGTCCACGATCCCCAGGTTATCCATACATATATCTCGATCGATCTCCCCTTTAACATACGCGTCAAAACGGGGATTCCCTATGGAGACTAGTCGCTCTTCGGGAATCGATACCTGTGAATCCTGCAGCTTTTTCAGATGCTTGGGCCCTGAAAGGAAATGATAATCGAACGCCCTCAGGTTATCGAGATTGCCACCGTATTTGCGATCGCCGGTTCCGTGTCCTTGGAAGATGGTGGTGCAGGATCCTCCGGGAGAGGCGAAGCGGGTAACGGTATGGGAGATAATGGTGCCATTCGGGCCGGGGATCTTGTCCGGGTCGCACCTGATAACAGGGGGGGTGTTCAGGAAAGTTTTAATGTCAGGGAAAGCTGTTCCGTTGCGCATCCGGTGTTTAAAGCGGAGCACTTTCCGGAATTTCGGGACGACGAAAATTCCTCCGACTCGCTCATAAATCGGTCTGGAAAAGGAAAACTGATAGACCTGGTTCGCGTAGAAGTAGATGTTCAGGGTGCTACCCCGGGATGTCGGAATAATATCAGGCACCCGTTCATTAATGGCTGGGGTCACGGGTCTGGTACATAACTGCCCTGGGCATACCGGACGGCTTCGGGGGTATCAATATCGATCCAGTAGTAGTCGCCAATATCCACGCCCCCCAGTTTCCTGTCCGAAATCGCAAGATTGCATGCTGACGCCACTGACCCTTCACCAGCATCCGCCGTTTCTGCCAGCAGATCAAAGAATTCATATCGGCATTTGAACAGACCGCAATCAATGGCCTGATAGTCCTGTAAATCCTTCGACATGCCGGTAATGATACTCGAATGGTCTGGATCGACCGAAATCTTTATGCCGTCCTCCAGATCAAAAATGCGATTCGGCTGAAAATCTAGACCCACGTTAGCCACAAGATTGAGCATACCACTGCTTGCGATCCTCTTCAACAGGCGATGGCCGTACAAAGGGTCGCTCATGGAAACCGGGAAGTCTTCCCCAGCGGGATTGAGCGCTTTCGACTGCAGAACACTGCGGCCGATGGGCAGCTTCCAGTCTGGATTATTAACGGTATCAATGTCCAGATTCAGGTCAATCTCTGCCAGGTAAGCGAGAATTTTTCCTTTTTCGTACCCGTGACGATAACACAACTAGAAATACCGGTTTGCACGCAATTTCCCAGCAGATGGTATAGAACCGGCTGGTCGTGAATCTTGAGAAGGATTTTCGGGAGTGTGTTGCCTGTAGAATGAAGCCGTGTACCCATGCCGGCTGCGATAATGACCAGTTTCACCTGATATTAAGTCTAATAATTGACCTGCCCCCGTTGTTTGGACCACATGGTAAGTTAGTCTTTGAGGTTTCAGTTGACACGTAATTGAGTTGGTTGTTGGGTGAGTGGAAGTATGGCTTCTGGAGCTGGAGGACGGTATCCAAGACTGTTGTGAGGACGGATATGATTGTATTCTCATCTCCATCTATCGATCAAGACCTTGGCTTCATAAAGCGTATCGAAGATCTCCAGGTTGAGCAGTTCATCCCTTAGTTTCCCATTAAAAGGCTCGACATAGCCGTTCTCCCAAGGGCTGGCTGGCGTGATGTATTAGCTCTTCATACTTGATCTTTTGCAGCCAGCGTCGGATGCTCTCTGCGTAAATTTTGAGCCGTTGTCACTGCGGATATGGTGCCGTAGGCAGGACCCATCATTGAGCCAAAATCTGCTCCTCCAGGGTTGTCTGGAGGGAACCTTCTGCCCCTCCCTGCGCCAGATTCGCTCGACACGATTATGGTTTACCGGCCACCCCTCAGCCCGATGCAGGGCCGTTATGCGTCGGTATCCGTATCGGCCGTACTGGCGG
>JADFSS010000088.1 GCA_022560655.1 Candidatus Neomarinimicrobiota bacterium | reverse complement strand
GCCGCCCGCCATGCCGGAAGCCACCGCAATCCAGCCCGTGTCCCGGCCCATCACCTCCACTACCATGACGCGGTTATGCGCCTCCGCCGTGGTGTGGAGCCGGTCGATGGCTTCGGTGGCAATGTTGACCGCCGTGTCAAAACCGAAACAATAGTCCGTCCCGCTCAGGTCATTATCAATGGTTTTGGGAATGCCCACCACCGCAACGCCGTCCTGAAACAAGCGGTCGGCCACGCCCATGGTGTCATCGCCGCCGATGGCAACGAGCGCGTCAATCGCGTTCTTCTGCAGATTGGTTTTGATGGTGCTGAGCCCGTCGGGACGTTTCAGCGGGTTCGTCCGGGAAGTGCGCAGGATGGTGCCGCCCCGGTAGACGATTCCGGAAACACGCTCCAGGTCCAGCCGTTCCATCTTGTTTTCGAGCAGGCCTCTCCAGCCCTCCATAATGCCGGTAGTCGCATAGCCGAGAGACCTCACTCGCCGCACGACGGCCCGGATCACCGCATTCAACCCGGGACAGTCTCCGCCGCCGGTCAAGATGCCGACAGTTAGACACATGGTTCCAACTCCTTTCGGGAATCCGGCATTCTTTTCCTTTTCGGCGGAAACGCCAATTTCTACACCCGTCAAACTGCCAAGATTACCAGAACATTCCCGTTTGCAGGAGACAACAAGACCGAAGCTGCCTGGAGGCTCTTTGAAAGACTTGCACAACTTATCCTACGGCATGTTGTTCTCATCGGCAACGCGGGAGTGTGACGGGCCCGTGCAGCCTGGCCGAATCTTGGAAAAAGGCCCTATAATTTGGTATGCTAGCCGCTGCCCAAACACCACTCAATTCAAACGGGCCAAGCTCCCAGCCGCAAGCGGAGCAGAGGGGGGAGCACTACGCTAAAAGCGGCGGGCTGATTCCAAATCAAGGATGAGGAGCAGGTGAAAACGCCGCTCCTCAAGGGGAAGAGCCTCTGATCTTTCGATCTATGATCTTTGCAGGGAGGGTTCGGTGATAGAAGTTCAGGGATTGACCAAACGATATGGACGGACCGTAGCCGTTCAGGATGTCAGCTTCTCTGTAAAGAAAGGGGAAATCCTGGGATTCCTCGGCCCGAACGGCGCCGGAAAAACCACCACCATCAAGATGTTGTGCGGTCTGATCACTCCGGATGAAGGTCACCTGCAACTGAATGGCTATGATGTGTCACGCCAGCGCAGCGCGGCCATGTCGCAGATCGGGGTGGTGCTGGAGGGTACGCGCAACGTCTACTGGCGGCTGAGCGCGTGGGAGAATCTCATGTACTTCGGGCGCCTGAAGGGCAAGACCGCCAGGGAAACTCGGGGGCGGGCCGAGGGGCTGCTAAAGGAGTTGGACCTCTGGGACCGGCGTAAGGATCCGGTGCGCACATTTTCCCGGGGCATGCAGCAGAAGGTGGCCATCGCCAGCGCCCTCATCGCCGACCCCCCTGTCGTCCTGCTCGATGAGCCCACCCTGGGGCTGGACGTGCCCTCGTCCCGGACGGTGAAGCAGTGGATTTCGCGCCTATCCAGGGAAGAGGGCAAGACCGTCATTCTGACGACCCACCAGCTGCAGATGGCCGAGGAGTTGTGCGACCGGGTGGCGATCATGCGGGCGGGGAAGTTGCTGGCCAATGAGCCGGTAGCCAAGCTGCTGAACCTCTCCGGCGATCACCATTACCGGATCCGGCTGGACGGCCAGCTGCGGCCCGACCAGCTGGCGGGATTCGATGGCCTGCAGGCCGAGGAGGACAACGGCCAGACCATCCTGACCGGGGCCATCCGCGATCAAACCGCCCTGTTCGAAATTCTGGGGAAGGTGCGTGCAACGGGTGTGCCGCTGCACTCGGTGACCCGGTCCGAGCTGGACCTGGAGGAAGTATTTCTGCGCACCCTGGCGCGAGAGGACTGACCCATGCGACTGGCACTGCTGGCCTTTTACAACGAGACCCGCAAGGGGATGCTGCTCATCTGGGACTACCGCTTTAGCATGTTCACCCAGGTGCTCATGTTCGGTGGTGTATTCCTCGCTGTTACGTTCATGATAGGGAACGGCAAGTTTGTCCCCGAACGTATGGCGCCGATCATGATCGGCTACATGATGTGGACTTTTGCCAGCATGGCCCTGAACGATATGAGCTGGAACCTCATGGAGGAGACCCGCACCGGTACCCTGGAGCAGATGTACATGACCCCGGCGCCAACGGGGCTCATCGTTCTGGGGCGGGCCTTTTCCCGCCTGCTCTTTGCCGGCACCATGGTGCTACTGATGAGCATTCTCATCATCGCGGGCTTCAAGCTCGACCTGCCCCTGCGCTGGCCGGCTCTCCCTGTGCTGGCGCTTACGGTTGCCGGGGTGTACGGCTTCGGATTCATGGTGGCCGGCGCCACGCTGGTTTTCAAGCAAGTGGGCACGCTGGCGTTTATTATCCAGAACAGCCTGCTATTCCTCAATGGCTCCTTTTTCCCCGTGGACCGCTTCCCGGCAGGACTGGCGACCTTCACCAAGACGCTGCCCACAACGCAAGGCATCATTGTCCTGCGGCAGCTGTTGATTGACAGGCAGTCTCTGGCCAGCGTGTGGGCGGACGGGTCGCTCGCCTTGCTGGTGCTCCACTCGGCCCTGTTTTTCATCGGGGGATGGACCATTTTCAAATGGTGCGAGGGGTTGGCACGGCGACAGGGGTCGCTGGGACAGTATTAGGCCCCCAGGTCGTGGCCTTCATGGAGGCAGCAGCTCCCGCCGCAATGAAAATTTTCACCATCGTCGGGCCCACATCGGCGGGCAAGACGGCCTACGCTGTCGAGGCGGCCCTGAAGCGGAACGGCGAGGTCATCTCCGTGGATTCCCGCCAGATCTACCGCGGATTTGTTATCGGCACCGGCCAGCCTACCGCCGGTGAACAAGGGGGCGTGCCCCATCATCTGCTTAACCGGCTCGACCCGGCGCAGCGGATTACCGCGGGGCAGTACGCGCGGCTGGTTTACGACCAGATAGCCGAGATCGTCGCCCGGGGCAGGGAACCGATCCTGTGCGGCGGTTCCGGCCTCTACCTGCGCGCCGTGCGTTTAGGGCTGGTGGCCTCGGGGGAGTCGGACCCCGTTCTGCGCCAGGCGGTGCTGGCGCGCATCGAGGCGCAGGGGGCGAAACAGGTTTATGCCGAATTTGCGCGGGCCGATCCAGAATATGCGCAGACGTTCCAGCCCAGCAACATCCGGCGCCTGGCCCGGGCCGTGGAGCTCCTCGAGGCCACCGGCCGGCCCCCCAGTGAGATGCACAGCTGGCGGCAGGCGGGGCATAGCGGCTATGACCGCCAGCCAGCCATTACCATCCCCGGGGTGGGGGCCGTGACCTTCCAGCTGCTGGGCCTGCGGCGGCCGCGCCAGGAACTGAATGCGCGCATCGATAGCAGGGTGGACGCCATGCTGGACCGGGGCTGGCTGGACGAGGTGCGCCGACTGCTGGACGCTGGGGTGCCCCCGACGGCCCACGCCATGCAGGGGGTGGGCTACCGGCAGCTGGTGCAGGTGTTGGCCGGCGAGCTGGCGCTGGACGAGGCCGTGCCGCTGATTCAGCTGCGGACGCGGCAGTTTGCCCGGCGGCAGCTCACCTGGTTTCGCCGGGAGCCGGTGCAGTGGATTGCGCCGGGAGACGCCAGCGGCTCATGATGGGGTTGGCGTGGGTGCTCCGGGAGTTATGGCTGTTCCAAAGCCTTGCCGATCTGGGCAAGGCACGATGCGCACGGATAGATTACGTTCCGTCCACGACTGTCCCATTCCGCACTTGTGAGGTTGCGTACGACGTAAATCAGCGGCGCGGTCTACCGCGTACGCTGGATCTGCCATGCTAGGTTAAGTTCTCCCCGAATTCCCTCTTCAAAGTTGCCAATACCTCCCCGTAGGTTTCCTTGATGTTGCCTCCGGCGAATCGGATTTGCTCAATACCATGTATGTTTGAGAACTCTACTGTGCCTTCCTCTAGGAGCACGATTGCCCGGTGAAAGCCAAGCTTTCCCTGAAATAACCCAGCTTCGTGTACCACATTTTGTCGAGCGAGCAAATCACCCTCCGCTGTCTCGTCTTCTCCAGTCATAAGAAGTACAGCGAATGAACTTTTAGCAAGCATTTCTTCAAGGATGTCTCTGATTGTATGGCCTGCTCTTGCTCCAATTTCATACGCCTCGACGATGTAGCCATGCTTGTCTTGCAGGTGATCTTTCAGATCGCGCCAAATCGCGCTACCTCCGTGCCCAATGAAGATCCTTGGTTTGGGACGTTCTGACTTGGGAGGATCAGGCAGGCGAGATGCCCCAGCATGTTTCTCGAACACCTCAAACACAACTTCAATCTTCCCCCGTTCAGGAGCACCAATTTTGACTTGGGCAGAATCAGTGAACGCGTGGATGAGAAAGTTGTAGCCATTAGTCTGCTCAGAGAATACCGCTCCGCCCTTGGACCGTCTGTAGTCGGCGAAGAATTCGTCCTCAGTGTCATGCCTCCATTCGGAGTCTTCAAGTTCTACGCTCAAGTATTGCTGCGATCGCTCCTGGTCCTTAGGCCCTTGCTGTGAGCGAAATACCTGAAGTGCCTCGCGGATAACATCAGCAGAAAAGCGGGCTTGTCGGTAATGTTTAGTCTTCTGCATTTTCCTCCAAATTCCAAGGAGACTATCCTAACTGCTGCGAACTGAGCGGTGCAGCAATTATACTTTATCCTGTGCTCGCCCTTGTGAGCGGTTGGGCAGCCGCACCGGCAGGCATCTCTAAGCTTAGTGGCTCTGCCGGACTGATCCAAACCGCCCTCCAATCCACCGGTAGCCTGCCCGTCTTGGCGTATTCGCTACCAGGGTGTAACTTAGCGCTACAATGAGCCGTTCTTGTGAAGCTGATTAATCGCCGTCATACGCGCCAGGTAACGGTGCGCGGGGTCCCCATTGGTGGAGGCGCGCCCATCCCGGTGCAATCCATGACCACCACCAAGACCGACGATGTGGCCGCCACCATGGCGGAAATCGAGCGTCTGGAGGAGGCGGGCTGCCAGATCGTGCGCATCACCGTGCCCGATGAGGCCGCCGCCAAGGGCTTTGCCCAGATCCGTCAGCGCACCGATCTGCCGCTGGTGGCCGACATTCATTTTAACTATCGCATGGCCCTGGCCGCAGTGGATGCCGGGGCCGACAAGATACGGATCAATCCCGGCAACATCGGCTCCCGGGAGCGGGTTCAGGAGGTGATCGCCAAGGTAAAGAGCGCCGGACTGCCTATTCGCATCGGCGTGAATGCCGGTAGCCTGGAGCGGGAATTCGTCGAAAAATTCGGCTATCCCACACCCGAGGGCATGGTGGCCAGCGCAGAGAAGCACATGGCCGTCTGCGAGGAAAATGGCCTTGACGATCTGGTGATCTCCCTCAAGGCCAGCGATGTGCCGCTGATGATGGCGGCCTACCGGATATTTGCGCTGAAATACGACTATCCCCTGCACCTGGGGGTCACTGAAGCGGGGCCCGTCAAGTCGGGCACCGTGAAGTCGGCCGTGGGCATAGGCGCGCTGCTGGCGGACGGAATCGGTGATACCATTCGGGTGTCCCTCACCGCTGACCCGGTGCAGGAGGTCAAGGTAGGCTACGAGCTGCTCAAGTCGCTGGGGCTGGCCAGCCGTGGGGTCACCATTGTGGCCTGTCCGACCTGTGGCCGGCTGGAGGTGGACCTGTTCAAGCTTGCCGACGAGATCGAGACCCGCATGGAGGGGATCGATAAGACGCTCAGTGTGGCCCTGATGGGCTGCGCGGTGAATGGCCCTGGTGAAGCCACGGGGGCCGATTTGGGCATCGCATTCGGCAAGGGTGGCGGTCTGCTGTATCTCAATGGCAAAAAGGCGGGCCGGGTGTCGGAAGCGGAAGCCATTGATCGCCTGGTGCTGGAAATCGAGAACTGGCCCGATGACAAGCACTAGGGCGGTCCTGGCCGACCGGGCTGCAACCTAGCCGGCGCTCGTGGCCGGCGCCCTCCTCGCGCATACTTTTTCGGCGGCCGTGCTGGGTGTGGACGCCTACATCGTCAAGGTGGAGTGCCACCTGGACAATACGGTGCCGCCCACATTTACCACCGTGGGACTGCCGGAGGGCGCCGTGCGGGAGAGTAAAGAGCGGGTGCTGGCGGCGCTCAAGAATTCCGGTTTTCAGATTCCCCAGAAACGCACCACTGTCAATCTGGCACCGGCGGACATCCGCAAGGAGGGCAGCGCCTTCGATCTGCCCATTGCCGTAGGTATCCTCGCCGCCCTGGGGCAGGTGCCGCAGGCAGCGCTGGAAGGGATCGTCCTGCTGGGCGAGCTGGGCCTGGACGGCTCCCTCCGGACGGTGAAAGGGGTGCTGCCCATCGCCATGGTGGCCCGGCAGGAGGGGATCAACACGCTGCTAGTACCAGCTGTCAACGCCACCGAAGCCGCCCTGGTGGAGGGCGTGAAAGTGGGCGGGCTGGCCAACTTGCCGGAGGTCGTGGCGCTGCTGCGGGGCGAACAACCCCTGCATCCGGTGACCGTGGAACGGGAAGCCTTGCTCCAGCAGGCACGGCAGGCCACTATCGACTTCAGCGAAGTGAAGGGGCAGGAACACGCCAAGCGGGCGGTGGAGGTGGCGGCGGCGGGCGGCCACAACGCCATTCTCATCGGCCCACCGGGCGGCGGCAAGACCATGGTGGCCCAGCGTATCCCCACCATCCTGCCAAAACTGTCGCTGGATGAGGCGCTGGAGACCACCAAAATTCACTCGGTGGCTGGACTTCTGCGGGCGGGCGAGGGGATTATCGGCCAGCGTCCCTACCGGTCGCCCCACCATACCATCTCCGACGCGGGACTCATCGGCGGCGGTTCTGTGCCCCGGCCCGGAGAGGTGAGTCTGGCACACCACGGCGTGCTGTTCCTGGACGAGCTGCCCGAGTTCAACAAGAGCGTACTGGAGGTGCTCAGGCAGCCGCTGGAGGCGGGCGAGGTGACCATCGCCCGGGCCAGGGTATCGGTTACCTATCCAGCCAACATCATGCTGGTGGCGGCCATGAACCCCTGTCCCTGCGGCTATGCCACCGACCCCCGCAATACCTGCAGTTGCTCACAGA
>JADFSS010000087.1 GCA_022560655.1 Candidatus Neomarinimicrobiota bacterium | reverse complement strand
CATGTTCACCGATATCGTGGGCTACACAGCCCTGATGTCCAAGGACGAGGCAAAGGCCCTCCAACTGCTCCAGCACAACCGGGAACTCCTCAAGCCCATCATCCGGCAGTTTCGCGGGGAGTGGCTCAAGGAGATAGGGGACGGCACCCTCTCCTCGTTTGACAGTGCGGTGGACTCCGTGAACTGCGCCCTGGCGATTCAGCAGGTGCTCAAGGATGATCCCGACCTGAAGCTACGGATTGGTATTCATATCGGTGATGTCGTCTTCGAGCGCGGGGACGTCTTCGGTGATGGTGTAAACATCGCTTCCCGCCTAGAGCCACTGGCTGATCCTGGTGGCATCTACATTTCTGAAAAAGTACAAGACGACATCCGCAACAAGTCCGGTATCGTGACGGAATTTGTCGGTGAGAGGAGCCTAAAGGGGGTGGATCAGCCGCTCAAGGTCTATACCGTGACCGTAGGGAAGGCGCCGCCTATAAAACCGATTTCAAGTGTGTTGGCAGCTGTGGGACGCCGCCGTTGGATGGGAGCCGCCCTTATGGCGGTAGCGGCGGTAGTAGTTGTTCTGGTCACTTACATGACGGGCATATTGGGGGGCAACGGAGCAGATTTCGCACCCCGGCTGGGCGACCGCTCCGTGGCCGTCCTTCCCTTCCTTAATCTCAGCGACAGCCAGGAAGATGAGTATTTCAGTGATGGGGTGATGGATGATATCCTCACCCACCTGGCCAGGATCGGGGACCTGAGAGTCATCGCCCGCACATCCGTGATGCAGTACAAAGGTACCGAAAAACGGATCAGGGATATTGCCCGGGAACTGGGTGTAGCCACGATCCTGGAGGGTAGCGTTCGCAGATCTGCAAACAGGGTTCGTATAACAGGCCAGCTTATTGATGCTGAAACCGAGGAGCACCTCTGGGCTGAGTCCTACGACAGGGACCTGACGGACATCTTTGCTATCCAAAGCGAGGTAGCCCAGAAGATTGCGGCTGCTCTGAAAGCCACCTTATCTCCTGAGGCGAAGGAAAGGATTGAAAAACGACCTACTGAGAACACGGAGGCCTATGAATGGTACCTGCGGGGAAATGATTACCTCCATCAAGGTTCGATCGGGGTTGCCGGCAGTCGATCCGACCTCGATAAGGCGCTGTCGGTCTATCAGCGGGCCATTGAGCTCGATCCCAATTTTGCCGCCGCTTATGCCCGGCTCTCCTACACCTACACCGCACTCCATTTCTTTCACAGTATGCTTCCGCATGGAGAGCGAGCCCTACAGGCGGTGGAGCGAGCCTTGGAACTGGATCCCGACCTGCCTGAGGGACACCTGGCACTGGGCTACTACTACAACCTGGTGAACCGCGATTATGACCAGGCCCTGAAAGCTTTTGCAACGGCCCAAAAGGGGCTCCAGAGTGATAGCGATCTGCTCTCGGAAATCGGCTTCGTCCAGATGCGGCAGGGCAAGTGGGATCAGGCGCTGAGCAACTTACGATTGGCCGCCGATCGCGATCCCCGTTCGCCCCTTATCCATAAGCGCCTCGCCAATATTTACCTGTACCGGCGACAATACTCTAAGGCGGAGCAGGTCCTCAACCACCTGATGGCTCTGACCCCTGACAATCCATGGGTATATGCCCATTTGGTCGAGATCGCTCTATTGAGGGACGGTGACGTAAAGAGGGCTCGGCAGGTTGTGAAGGAAGCGTCCAACTATTTGCAGCCTGTGGACGTCATGTGGGCCGGCAGCGAATTGATCCATCGCCTGGGCTTCTGGCGGTTTGGGCTTCTTGGCCGGGACTTCAACACGATCCTACGGGACTATTCAGACACCCGTCGCAAGGCCGGTAATCAGATTTACTATTTCTCCATGGCCCAACTCCACGGTCTGGCTGAGCAGCCGGAGCTGAGCCGGGCCTACTACGATTCGTCCCTAGCCTGGATCGAAGCTGGGGTGGCCGCAGCACCGGGCAAATTTCAGCTCCAGAGTGATCTCGGGCTGGCCTGCGCCTTCCTGGGCCTGAAGGACCGGGCGATCGCAGCCGGGCTGCGGTCCAAGGAACTGATGCCCATCTCGACCTGCCACTGGTGAGGCCCTAATTCGGTCATGGTCATGGCCTATATCTATGCGCTGCTGGGCGAATACGACGCCGCTCTGGATGAAATCGAGCTGTTGCTTTCGATCCCGTCCCACACGTCGATGGCCTGGTTCCAGGCCGATCCCATCTGGGCGCCGGTCTGGGAGCATCCCCGCTTCATCGCCCTGCTGGACAACTAGGGCGGGGGGCCGTGAGCGCTGAGCGCTCAGTGCGACTGCCTGTCAGCTCCAACCCGGTACCCGTGACCCGCAACCCGTAGCCCGTAGCTTGCCTCCCCTCATCGCCCACGTGGACATGAACACCTTCTTCGTGTCGGTGGAGCGGCTCAGTGATCCCGCGCTGCGGGACCAGCCGGTGGTGGTGGGCGGTCCGGCGGGTAGCCGGTCGGTGGTGGCGGCCGCATCCTATGAGGCGCGGCGCTATGGCGTCCACTCCGCCATGCCCATGGACCAGGCGGTGCGCCTCTGCCCCGACCTGATTATCGTGCCGCCCCAGTTCAAGGCCTACCAGCACTACCACGACCGGATCAAGGCGTTGCTGGAGCAGTTCACCCCCGTGCTGGAAATGACCTCCATCGATGAGGGCTACCTGGACCTTACCGGCACGGAGGGGCTGTGGGGCCCGCCCCTTGAAGCGGGCCGGCGCATCCGTCAGCGCATCCTGGCCGAGACCCAGCTGCCGGCTTCGGTGGGTTTGTCATCCAACCTCCTGATGAGCAAGGTGGCCAGTGATCTGGCAAAACCTGGCGGTGATCCCCGTCTTGGAGCTGAGGGGGCGACAGGCGCACCCCACGGGTCAGGGCCGGCCATCAAAGGTGACGGCGTTCTGGTGGTGCCGCCCGGCGGGGAGGCCGCCTTTCTGGCCCCCCTGCCCCTGAGCTACCTACCCGGCTGCGGGCGGGTCACCCTGCCCAAGCTCAAGGCCCTGGGCATGGTCACCATTGGCGATCTGGCCACTGCCTCAGCCCAAGAGCTGGAAGCCCACTTCGGCGAACAGGGGCGCATGCTTTGGAGGCGGGCCAACGGCAAGGGCGGGACTGCGGTGGGAACCGACCGCCAGCGCAAATCCATCAGCAAGGAGACCACCTTTGCCCAGGACGTTTCCGACGGCCAGCGCCTGCGCTCGGTGTTGCACAGTCTCACGGAGGAGGTGGCCACCACCCTCAGGCAGCGCGGCGAAGTGGCCCGCACGGTCACCGTGAAGTTGCGCTACGGGGATTTTGAGACCCACACGGCCGCCCGCACCCTGCCCAGCCCAACGGACCAGACCCGGGCCATCTTCGAACAGGCGGCCGCCCTGCTGCGGGCCAGCCGACCCGAGGGCCAGGCCCTGCGGCTCATCGGTGTGGGGGTGTCCAACCTGATGAAAGGCTGGCGCCAGGAGGACATGTTTGCCCAGGCCGGCGCGGCCCGGGAGACCAGGCGCACGGCCGCCGTGGACACCCTTCGCCAGCGCTTCGGCAAGGACAGCGTGCTGACGGGGGAGAGCGTCAACCTGCTGAAGGGCTGAGGGGGAGAGCGCATAGAGTTGGGTGTATGGGACCATGAATAGCTCCTTCGGTCCTGATTGAAGCCGATCGGGGTAGTTGGTTCCCAACAGCTAGATCAACGCATGCAATCCTCGATTGATATGCACTGTTTTTGCCCGGCCCTTTCTTAACTTGCCCTGCCCTGCATGCCCTACCACGCCCCCCATACCGTCCCGCCGGAGGTTACCCTGTCGGTGCCGCAAGCTAACCCCGCCGACCCCCGGCTCGCCCACCGGCTGGGGCCCTGGGATGGCGAGACCGCCGATGCCGTGCTCATCGGCGTGCCGTTCGATTTGGGGGTGACGCTTGGCGGCGGGCGGCCAGGCGCTGCCCAGGGGCCCACCGCGCTGCGACAGGCCTTGCTCCGCTTCGGCACCACCCACAACGCCGTGCACAACGTGAACTTCGACCATCTGCGGCTGGCAGACGCCGGCGACCTGGACGTGGTGGCTGATGACCCTGGCCATCCCGGCCACGGGGAGGCCGTGGCCGCCACGCACGAGCGGCTGGCCACGGCCGTGGGTGCGATCCTCGACGTGGGGGCCGTGCCTATCGTGGTGGGCGGGGGCAACGACGCCACTTTCGGCTCCGTCAAGGCGCTCACGTCCAGCGCCCCATCAGTGGCGGGCGTGAATGTAGACGCCCACCTGGACCTGCGGGAGGTGGTGGACGGACGCATCACCAGCGGCACGCCCTACCGGCGCATTCTGGAAGAGCTGGGCCTACCCGGGAAAAACCTGGTGGAGTTTGCCCTGCACAGCGCCGTCAATTCTCGGGCGCACCTTGACTACGCCGCCGAAAAGGGCGTCCAGTGCCTGACGCTGGAACAGGTCCGCAAAGGCGGCATGGCCGGGGCATTGGCGTGGCGCCTGGGCGCCCTGGCCGCCGCAGCCGAAGTGTTGTTTGTATCCATTGACCTGGACGTATTCGCCGCCCCCTTCGCGCCGGGGGTCTCATCGCCGGGTACAGAAGGTCTAACGCCTGAGGAAGGACGCGAACTGGCTTTCGCCGCTGGGCGGTCACCCAAGGTGACCCTGTTCGAGCTCATGGAACTGAATCCGGCGTTTGACCTGGACGAACGAACCAGCCGGCTGGCCGCCCTGCTGCTGGCGTCCTTTCTGGCCGGACTGGCCGTGCGCTAGCGCCTGTGGTAAGCGGCACCCAACCGCCCCATCCGCCGGACGAGGCCATCATCGCCAGCGAGCGGGCCAAGTACGGCTGTCGCTGCGACATCGCCGGTGAGCTCCGGCGCTTCGGCCGCCCCCTGCATCTGGCCGCCCGACCCAGGCAGGCGCCCAGCGCCCTGACCCTTGCCACTGCCGGCGGAAAGCCCGCCACCGAGAGGACCGCCGCCAGCTGGGATACCGAGGCCGCCCGGCGCATGTTCCACAACAATCTGGACCCGGCCAACGCCGTTGACTGGAAGCAGCTCATCGTCTATGGCGGCAGCGGACGGGCGGCTCGCAACTGGCACGAGTTTCACAAGATTACCGCTGCCCTGACCAACCTGGCCGACGATGAGACCCTCTGCATCCAGTCGGGGCGGGCGGTCTATGTTGCCAGGACCTTCCCCCACGCCCCCCGGGTCATCATCGCCAACTCCAACCTGGTCCCGCGCTGGGCCACACAGCAGCACTTTGACGCCCTGGACCGCGCCGGCCTGATGATGTACGGCCAGATGACCGCCGGGTCGTGGATTTACATCGGCACCCAGGGCGTCCTCCAGGGGACCTACCAGACTTATCTGGCCGCCGCCGAAAAACATTACGCGACGCCCTCGCTGAAGGGGAAACTAGTTCTCACGGCGGGCATGGGCGGCATGAGCGGCGCTCAGCCGATGGCGGTTACCATGAATGAGGGGGTCATCCTCGATGTGGAGGTGCGGCCCGAGCGCATCCGGCGCAAGCTGGACGAGGGCTATTGCGACCGCATGACGGCCTCGCTGGACGAGGCCCTCGCTTGGGCGGACGATGCCCGGACCAGGGGCCAGGCGCTGTCCATCGGTCTGGTGGGCAACGCCGCTGAGGTTTATCCCGCCATGGTGGCCCGGGGCGCCATACCCGATATAGTGTCGGACCAGACGCCGGCCCACGACCTGGGCGCCTACGTGCCTGTGGGGGACCTGGATGAGCTGGACGCATTGCGCAGCCGCGATTTGGAGGAGTATCATCGCCGCTCGCTGGCCACCATCGCCGGGCACGTGGAGGCCATTCTGGACATGCAGCGCCAGGGGGCCGTGGCCTTCGACTACGGGAACAACCTGCGCGCCCAGGCTGAGGCGGCCGGCCTCACCGTGCGGGATGGACAGGGCGCCTACCTCTACCCCGGCTTCGTGCCAGCCTACATTCGCCCGCTGTTCAGCCGGGGGCTGGGGCCCTTCCGCTGGGTGGCCCTCTCCGGCGATCCCCGCGATATCAGCACCATCGATAGCGAACTGCTGCGGCTGTTCCCCGCTAACGAAGGACTCACGCGGTGGATCAAACTGGTGTCCGAGAAGGTGCCCAGCCTGGGCCTGCCCGCCCGCATCTGCTGGCTGGGCTACGGCGAGCGCGCCACGTTCGGGGAGGCCATCAACCGGCTGATCGCTGACGGGAAAGTAACGGCCCCCATCGTCATTGGCCGCGATCACCTGGACACTGGCTCGGTGGCCTCCCCGGACCGGGAGACCGAGGGCATGCTGGACGGCTCCGACGCCGTGGCCGACTGGCCCCTGCTCAACTTTGCCCTGAACACCGCAGCCGGTGCCTCCTGGGTCTCCTTTCATCACGGTGGGGGCGTGGGCATCGGTAACGCCCTGCACGCCGGGATGGTGATCGTGGCCGACGGCACTAGCGAGCGGGCCGAGCGGTTGAACCGGGTGCTGACGGTAGACCCCGGAATCGGGGTGGCACGCCACGCCCTGTCGGGTTACGAAATAGCCCGGCAGACTGTCACCGCAAAGGATATCAAACTTCCGTAATAATAGATGGCATCTATCGCCGACCTGCTGATCGTCAACGCCGCCGAGGTGGTCACCTGCGCGGGCTTTTCCCAGGCGCCGGCCCGGGGAGCGGACCAGGGGCGGCTGGCTGTTATTGAAGAAGGAGCAGTGGCAGTGGCAGGTGGCAGGATACAGGAGGTGGGGAAAAGCGCCGACCTGCGTAAGGCCTATCCCCTACCTGACGATCAGATCATTGACGCCGGCGGCGGGGTGGTGCTGCCCGGTTTTGTGGACCCCCACACCCACCTGGTGTTCGCCGGTGAGCGCTCGGCCGAATGGGAGGATCGCATGCAGGGACAGCCCTACCTGGAGATCCTGCGTAAGGGGGGCGGTATCCGGAGCACGGTGCGGGCTACCCGGGCAGCCTCAACCGATGAGTTGTTGGATAATGCAAGCCTTTGGGCCCGGCGGTGCTACCGGCACGGCACCACCACTATGGAGATCAAAAGCGGCTACGGCCTGGACCGGGAGACAGAGCTGAAAATGCTGGAAGTGGCTCAACGGCTCACCGGGGCCGATCTGCCACGGGTGGTGTCTACCTACCTGGGGGCTCACGTGCTGCCCAGCGACTACGCCACCGATCGGGAGGGCTATCTGCGGCTGGTAGAGCGGACCGCCGTGGAGGTCAAGGAGCGGCAGCTTGCGCGGTTTTTTTACGTGTTCTGCGAGCAGGAGGCCTTTACGCTGGCCGAGACTGAGCGTCTGCTCAAACAT
>JADFSS010000086.1 GCA_022560655.1 Candidatus Neomarinimicrobiota bacterium | reverse complement strand
TGGTGTCTTCTATCATGTCGTTTCGGCTGATAAAGACCGGCCCTTTTTTAAAAGAAACCGCCCCGTTCAACTGGCGTTTTGCGAAAAGCGCGCTCAGTAACAAACCAACCCGCTTGGCGAACTTCGGCTACCTCGGCCACATGTGGGAGCTGTACGCCATGTGGGCTTGGATGCCAATCTTACTGCTCTATAGTTACGAGCTCAACGGCTTGTCCCAGCAAAATGTCGGTTGCTGTAAATACAAGCAGGAATGTTAACGCTCCGAAGGCACCTTTGAAGCGGGTCTGCATTCGGGTTACTACCATCGACTTCTCCTTCAAGAATGACTTAGGATTATTCAAAAGGCATTTCCACAGTTTGCATGGGAAGGCCCACCGCTCGATAGCCGCTGTCACTAGAGGAACTCTCCGTCAGGTAATATAAATAAACTAAAACCACAGCCCCAGGTTTCCAGCCAAGGATGCTCGTATGGGGGATCTCCTTGGAGTCCCCAGGTTTGATGGCCGTGTGAACACAGTCATTAGGGTCATCGCAAAATCGCAAGTCGACGGCGTTACTCGTCTCCTGTTCGATTGCGAAGACGTAGATGGTCGCATTGGTTTGGTTGAAGATGACCAGGCTTGAATCTTGCGCTTCGATGGAAACGGTTCCCTCAAAAACAAACTCTTCATCCTGGGAGCAGGCTGATACGGCCAGAAAAATGACGACACTGGAAATGAACACACAATAGGCACTCAGGTTTCTCATCAGAACCTCCGATTCCGATCAGGACGTAGTCCTAGAACAAACGATATTAACACTTTCGATCTAGTTACTTTCCAATCTGGCCAGACCTGCTCGGAACGCTTCATTTTCTTTCTTCATTTCAATCATATACAGCGTCAACTCCTCCACCTTTCGAAGAAGCTTCGCCTGCATCTCTCCCAAACCAAGTCCGTTTTCGGAAACCTCTTTTTCAGAAGGAATATCGGGTAGGTGCTTGTTGGCTTTGATAAATGCTTCGACCTCACTTAGAGGCCGCAAAGCATAATGCTCTTCAAAAACGAAATCGGACCAGCCAGTTTCAACGATTACTTCTTTTGCTCTGATCTCACCGTTGACGGCAAGTTTATAAGTACCTGGATTCGTCGTGCCTATGCCCATATTGCCACCTGCCTTAATCCTAACAACCTCGCCGCTCGCGCCAGTATTAAATATGATGTCGCCCCCTGAGACACCCCCGCTGTTGATATGCACCTGACCCGTATTGGCGTGTTCATTCCCATACAAAAGCAGTATTGCACCTCTTGTACTAGATGCTGTACCACCGCCGGTTATCCTCAGATAGTCGCTGTCAGAACCGTCGCTTGTGGCAGTGCTGATGATGGAGCTGGTGCCGAAGGACAGTCTGTTGGTTGGGCTCGATGTGCCGATACCGATGTTGCCTCCTAGGAAGTAGGATTCTCCATAGGTTCGTAACATGATATTCGCGGAGCCACCAGCAAATCCTTTTAGCACACCGCCGGACGCATTCGATTCCAACTGCATGTAGTCGTTCCCACCGGCCACGTCAATAGATCGTATTATTCCCAGTGCCTCAAGTTTGACCGCAGGAGTCTCGGTCCCGATGCCGACCCTGTCCGTGATGACGTCTAGCGTTACGTTAATGCCATTATCCTTCCAACCGTTAGCCTGACCCAATGCGGTTCCAGTAGCGAGTCCGACGACCAGGATAGCCGCCATAAGGTGGTGCGCTTTCATCGTTCCCTCCCTTGTTAACGCAAGGCATGTGTCAGCTATTATCGGTAGTAAATAGTGAGATATCCGTAGAATGTCAAGGTAATAATCGCAAACTACCTGGGCGGAATGCCGTGCGGGTGGAGGGCCAATTTACGGCCCGGTGCCATGCCGGGCAATCGGGCTTGAATACGCCGTGAATCCTACTTAACCTCCAGCCGACCACGCCTGCCAGTGGATTTTAATCAGTGTTTGCCGCCGGCTTTGAGCTGCTAGTTGGCGGTTACGTGGCCTCCAGCCAGGAGTGCTGGCGTGGCGCGAGCACGGCGCTGAGCGACAACCAATGGCAGGCCTGAAAACCAGGCAGGACGATTCATGGGCAACGAACATAGCAGGGACTCGCACTACACCGATTTCACCTTCGACATGTTTATGAATAGTGCCGGGAAGGACCATGCGGAGATTACCCGTTTCAACCAGTGGCGTAAGCAGGTTCTGGACGCTGGCAAATACACCTTTCAGGTCCCCCACCTCGGCGCCCAGCGGACGGAGGTAACCGTCCAGCGCAATACGGGCGAGGAATTGGACCTGATCAGCTTCGCCAGCTACAACTATCTGGGCTACTCTTACCATCCGGAGGTGCTGGCCGCGGCCAGGGAGGCCCTGGATGCCTACGGACTGGGCGCCACCGGCTCCCCCGTCTTGAACGGGACCTTCAAGGTACATGAAGAGCTGGAGGAGAAGCTGGTGGAATTTTTCGGCCTGCCAGGCTATGGCGTGACCCTATTCTCGTCAGGATACGGCGCCAATCTGGGGGTAGTTTCGGGCTTCGCGCACAAGGGCGACTACGTGGTACTGGATCGGCTTTCGCACGCCTCGCTGTTTGACGGCGCCATCCTGTCGCAGGCCAACATCAAGCTCTACAAGCATAACGATGTGGAGCACCTGGAGCGGGTGCTCGGCCGCATGGACTACCGCAACACGCGCATCCTGGTCTGCACGGAGGGCGTCTACAGCGCCGACGGTGACATCGGCCACGTGCGCGAAATTGTGCGCGTAGCCAAGCGGTACGGTGCTACCGTGCTGGTGGATGAGGCCCATTCCCTGCTCGTGGCCGGTGAATCCGGCCGGGGCGTGTCGGAGGAGCAGGGCGTACTGGAGGAGGTGGACATGATCATCGGCACCTTCAGCAAGTCGTTTGGCGGTGTTGGCGGCTGCCTCATCGCGAAGGAAGATATGACCACCTACCTCAACTGGTATGCCCGGTCGCGGATGTTCTCCTGTGCCCTGGACCCGGTGGTAACCGGCGGGCTCATCAAGGCGCTGGAGCTGGCCTCCGGACCCGATGGAGACGCCAAACGTAAGCGCTTGCGGCACAACGCCGATTACCTGCGCGACAAGCTGGCCGGCCACGTGGACCTGGGCACCAGCCACAGCTGGATCATCCCGGTCATCTACAAGGACGAGCATCTCACCATCCCGCTCAGCGATTATCTCCAGCGCGCGGGGCTGGATATCTCCCTCATGGGTTTTCCCGCCGTGCCGAAGAATCAAGCCCGCATCCGCCTGTTCGTGACTTCAGAACATACTGAGGATCAGATGGACAAGGGCGCGGAAATCCTGTTGGATGCCGCCCAGCATTTTGGCTTCGACCTGCACGAGCGCCCAATCCATTCCGCCATTCAGGAGTCATAAATCATGCCGGGGGCCAACAAAGACGGCTTGATCATCTGGAACTACGACTTTGCCCTGTCCACCTTCTATGAGGTGGAGCTTGACGCCATCGAACACCTGATCCCCAAGCGGCTCTCACCGGTGCAGGTGGCTCCCGGCGTCTCGCTGGTGAATCTCACGGCCCTGAACTTCCCCGCAGGCGCCCTCAATAAGCTGCCGGAGTTCCAGGAGCTCATCCTGAGCCTGGTGGTGGCCCCGGACCTGCGCCGTGGCGTGCCCAAATCGGCCATGCACGTGATCTCCCTGGGCAGCACCAATGAGGAGCATCTGGACCACTGCGTGAGCTACTACAAACTGCCGGTCTACGGCCAGTTCACGAAAGTCGATCTGGCCCAGGATCCCCATATTGCGCAGTACGAGGACAGCCACGGCCCCATCGCCCGGCTGCTCAACATTCACCCCAACCCGGACTATTTCGACGGTGAGCGCTATTTCCAGGCCTTCGTGGAGGACGAGGGCGAAATCTATGTGGCCGACGTGGTGATGAAAGGGATGCTGTACGAGCACCAGAAGCCCGGCGATCCAGGCCAGTTCTGGGAGCACCCCTTCTTCCGGTCCATCGACTTGAGCAATGCCGATCCCGTCGTCTACATGCAGATGTTCAACCAGCCCGGAACACGCGGGGAGCAGCACTATCAGCGCCCCGAGAAGTTCGGCTAGGCCCTTCCGCCCCTAGACCGGTCCAGACGACCGTCAGGCGGGACGCGGCGGTCCGGATCAATCCAACCCCACCTTCCGCCGGGCGATGCGATCGATGAGGCCGGGCACAAAGGGGCGCAGCTTCACCGCCGCCTGCAGCTCCAGCGTCATGAGCACCTCCCGCTTGCGCTTCCTGGCCGCCTTGATGGTGATGCGGGCCGCCTCATCGGCCGACATGGACTTGCTGTCGTCGTAGGGGTCGGTCTTGGGATGGCTGCCGTCGCCCTGGAAGCCGTGGAGGCGGATGTCCGTGCGCACAAACATGGGCACCGCCAGCGTGATGGAGACACCGCTGCCCAGCAGCTCGGCGCGCAAGGCGTCGAAAAAACCGTGGACGGCATGCTTGCTGGCGGCATAGCCGGAGTGCAGGGGCGCACCGGTCTTGGCCGCGGAGCTGGTGACCACCACCAGCCGGCCCCGGGTCGCCTGCAGGTGGGGCAAGGCGTAGTGGGTGCAATAGACCACGCCGAAATAGTTCACCGCCATGATGCGCTCGAAGAAGGTGATGTCGGTGACGTCCTCGAAGCGGGACCACATGGAGACACCGGCGTTGAGAAACAGGGCGTCCAGGCCGCCCCATGCCGCGACGGCCCGGCCGATGAGGGCCTGACACTGGGCCTGGTCGGTCACGTCGGTGGGTACCACCAGCGTCTCGCCACCCAGCTCGTGGCAGGTTTTAGCCACCGCGGCCAGGTTGTCCTCGTTGCGGGCGGCCAGCACCAGCCGGGCACCCTCGGCGGCCAGCTGCCGGGCCAGGGCGGCACCGATGCCGCTGGAGGCCCCCGTGAGCACGATGCGCATATCATTGTAGGTCATTTGCCCTCCCATAGGCTACCCTCAACGGGGCTGAAGCTGCACAGGAATGGGGGCGGAAACGAGCAGAATCGGGGGCTGAACCAGGTGACCCCCTCCCCCCCTTGCCTGGGCCACGCTCACTGACGGGAGAGGTGGCCCAAAGATGACCCAAAGATGGCCCAAAAGTGGCCCAAAAGTCCGTGGGGGAACTCACCCCCGTCACGTCCCCGCAGGTGGCGGGACAGGCGTGACCCCCCCGCTCTTAAAATAGAGGGGGAAGAGGCCGTGGAGCGGATACTGCCCCAGGCCGGTGTCACGGTCACCGACGGAGTGGGTGGCACCAAAGCGGCACCAACGTGACACCGAAGTGACCCCAAGATGGCACCAGCATGACACCTTTTCGGCCCCAATGTCCGTGGAGGAACTCACCCCCGTAACTTCGTGACGCCCCCTCTCTTAAAATAGAGGGGGCAGCTAGTAGAGGCCGATTGCTAGGGTAGCGCATGCCCGAAGATACGGTGGCAGCGGGGCAGCGTGGGGCGCGGGGTTTGACGCGGGGAGTGTGCCCCGACCCATCCTGCTCGCTGCGCGAGACCCCCGCTCCACAGCTAGAGCGGGGCAGGCGAAAGGGAGCTACTTCAGCAGCACCATCTTCTGGTTTGCTGTAAACCGCTCACCGGTCTCGATAGAGGTGGCCACCAGGCGGTAGATGTAGATGCCGGAGGGTGCGGGCTGACCCTGCTCATCATTCCCATCCCAGTTCAGGGTATGATGGCCGGGCGCTAGACTTCTCAGGCCGAACGCTTTGACAGGCCGTCCCAGAATATTGTAAATAGTAAGGTTGCCCGCCGGCAAAGACGTGGTCAGATCAAAGGAGAGCACCGTCGTACTATTGAATGGATTTGGATAGTTCGGATGAAACTGGAAGTCAGTAGGTACCGTGCCGTCCATATCCGAAACGGTTAACGGGTCGTCAAAATCCAGGACGGCTACCCAGACCTCGTCTGGCTGAGTCAATGTCCCCTGGCGCTCCCAGGCGAGATAGATTTTTCGATTACGCAATGAGACTGCAGGCCAAAATTGGGGGACGGTATCGGGTGGATTTAGGTAAAAGTTTGGCCCCATTTTCGCTCCATTGGCAGCAAAACGCTGGCCCATGGAAGCATACACACCATCGATCAGTTCCTCCCACACTACGATGAATATTCCGTCTAAATCGATGGATACGTCGACCCAAGAATAAATAATACCCAGATTTTCACCATCATTCACTTTCGTGATCTGACCCAGAGCCGCGCCATTTGAGTCGTATCGTCTAAGGAAGATACTGAATACCGAGTCAACCTGCCCAGCCCACGTCACCAGAAAATTACCACGGGTATCCATTTCCGTAGCCAAGAACGACACGTCTGAGTGGCCCGACAGGTCACTCACCAAAAAACTCGAGTCCTGCGGCAGCCCATTTTGGCCGAATCGTCTGCCATAGACTTGCCGCTGGCCAGTCCGGTTATCATACCAGACTATTACGCCCCGATTTGCGCTTGGAGATGCCGCAATCCGGTGACCGTAGTGTCCCACTTCCGGATCGGTGTGGTCATTGACAATAAAGCTATCGCCAATGCGCCGCCTGGAATTGGTCATTATTTGGCCGTAAATATCCGCCTCTGAGGGCGTGCCGTCATGCCAGCTGCCCCAAACGAGATAGAAGGTACTATCATTGATGTAACTAACCTGCGGGCGAAAGTCTCCAAGCTGATCAAATGACTGGAATATTCCACCACCGACAGGATCTCCGGCGCGAGTAAATAATCGGCCGCCGACGTTGGATTCGCTGCCGGGATCGTGGTAGCTGGCCTGCCAAACTACGACAGTATAGTCGCCCAAGGTCTTAATCTTCGGAGCGGCCAGATATCCAACCAGGCCATTTGAACTATCGATGCTACGGGGCTCTCTCAAGGTGTTTCCCAGAGCATCATAGACAGCCAAGTAGACATCGCCATAGACGGCGGCCCCCCAAACCACAGTAAAGCTACCATCCGCGTCCACTGCGATATCCGGCCGGCGCTGGTCGTCGGCACTACCGGGGTCGACGGGAAATGTGGGAACGATCTGCGGAAAGATGGGCGTCGGACCCCACAGGGCTAGGAGGAGGGCAAGGAGGCGAGAGATGCGGGGTGTCATACTATTATTTCCGTAAACCACGCTACGATAAGTGCGTTATAGGCGTTTGTCAAGTGAAAAAGTACACGAGCTCTCACTGCTCGCCTGCAGTTCGTGCCGCCCTACTGGTCTGCCGGCCCGGAATTAGAAGGGGAACGGGGGAGAGGGATTGTTGGAGGTTGGATTATAGATTTGATGAAAACATGAGGGCCCACGTTGTATCAGCATGAGCCAGGGATTGAAGTTTCAAAAGGAGTGTTTGGGATTTGTCGCAGCTATTTCCTCACTTATGAGTCCGCCCTATCCTCCTCGACATAGGAAAATCGCTTGTGGGAGTGGTGGCAACACTTTTTTCCAAAC
>JADFSS010000085.1 GCA_022560655.1 Candidatus Neomarinimicrobiota bacterium | reverse complement strand
ATAGGTCCTTGGGCCGACACCCCCTGGTTAGGGTGCCAGCGCAACCCATTGCGGAACGACTGTTGGGCGAATGGTTGCGTGATGGAAAAGCCCCTTCACGAGGGACTGCTTCAAGCGGGACCGGTGAGACCTGAACTCGCGACTTCCGGATTGACAGGCTGGGGGTTTCCGACGGGAGCCCACCTACATTTATATTGTCGGCATACGAGGCGCCGCGCAAGCGGGCCCCTTCAGTTTTAGGAAAGGCCTGATTAATCCCAGAGTTAGTATGCCCCATTAGCGATCCCGCATTTTGCTAGTAAGCTGCAACCAGGGGCCGCTCATTCGGCCCCTGTTCTTTCACGGCATAGGGGGCCGTGGTGCGCGGACGGGTGATGATGTGATAAATCGCCTTTTCATTGTCTGGTCGATTTATTAAACTGAGCTGATTCACCAGATAAGGTAGTGAGATGAATGGTCATTTTTTGCGAATCAGATTTCTCCCTACGCTAGCTGTATTGTTAGGGGCATCCATCGGATGCGATAAAACCCCACCTTCAATAACGATTCTCACCCCAACCGTAAATGAAACTGTGAGTAACCAGATCGAGATAAGCGTAAAGGCAACAGATAACGAGGCCGTAGCTTCTGTCGATATTTTCATCGGAGGAGTATCGTTCGAGGCCTCGAAGCGGAATCAGGATATATACGTCTATAATTGGGACACAGACCTTGGCCCGAATGGGCCAGTTACCATATTGGCTAGCGCTATTGACGAAAGCGACAACAAATCAGACTCAGATCCGATCCCGGTGAACGTAGAAAACTATCGGGTGGTCGTATATGTAAACACAACCTGGGATGCAATTATTTTCAGTTTTGCAGACACGTCCGGCTTGATTGATCCCCAAGACAGTGTAAAAGTCAGAGTTCTGAAAAATAGCGGTAGCTTGCCATTCTCGGCAAACTCCCCGACTAATAGATGTGGTACCACAATAATATGGGATTTCGATGTGGAGGTTGGCACCGAGGACGTTAGATGGTTTCTCTGGGTTTCTGACAGCCACTGGTACGTTTGGATCAAAAACCAAGGTTCAGTGAATATTTCTCATGCAAGAATCAACCAGGACACATTTGCGGAAACATATTGCAGTTCCGGCATACCGAATGATTCCCGCTGGTACGGAATTGGCTATTATCAAAATATTGGCTCAAGTAATAACGCCTATTTCTATCTTAACAGTCATCCTCAATACGCTTTCGTTTATTGGGGGAACTTTTCTTTACTCGGAACCGACATAAACCTTTACCAGGACTTTGCGACCGGATTATATAAGAGGATTGAAAGATCCGACGATTCGGGTATTCCAAAGATTTCGGAAGCGGCGAGGGAGACAGGGCTGGGTGGAGCGTCTCGTGAACGCATCGTGTTTGCTGATCCTCAAGGTTTCCTGATTAAATAGGCACCCCCCTTGACATCCCCCCGCCCGATCCATACCATTAGCCGCCCGGGGCCCTAGGCCCCCCGTCTACTGGTACTGAAGGCTGGCTACACGGGGGGGTCTTGGACACCTCATGGCCATGCCAGAGTTCCCTACGGCCGGAAGTAGTAGTTCAGGGTGAAGTTGGTCAGCAGGGCCGACAGGATGGTCCGGGTCTCGGAGGTGTAGTTGTCGAAGTCGCGCGTGCGTTCCGTCGAGTGGTAAACCAGGTTTATGGACGCCTCGCTGCCCACGGAGAACTGGTCGGAAACAAAGTATTCCGCGCCGAAGCCGAGGGTCAGACCGAGGAGATCGAGGGCGTCCCTGACTTCCTTTTTGTCATCGCCTGAGAACTCAGAGCTGGAGACCACCGGCAGCAAGAAGAAGACTTCCGCCAGCGTGTAGCTGCGCAGGTCGCCGGTGCGGGCGCTCAGGAGCCTGACACCCACCGTGGGCATGAACAGATGGAGGGAGAAGTCGGAACTACCCGACCCGAAGTCGTCGCTGTGGCTCCTCTTGGAAGACACGGAGAAATAGCCTAGCGACAGGTTCGGTACGACGGTCCTGCTCCCCAGGGACCTGGCGCCCAGCAGGACCTGGGCGCGGGATATGGGCGCACCGCGCTTGAAACTCAGGTTGGGCGGTTGGGCCATGAGCCCCGTTACTATACCCGCCAGCATGATAAGCATTATACTCTTAACCATGATCATCCCCCTTCACCCGTTTGGTTAGCGATTGTTGGTTTCAGCGCTATAGTACACCACCTGACCGGGAAAGATGTCACAGAAATGTAAAAGTACTGTCAGAGTTTCCCCCAAAAATGCCACCTGGGCGCGTTGCTCGCCTGCAGGGGTAGCCGGGGCTGCTACGTGCTTTACCCAACGACACCAGCGGTCGATGACGAACGTAGCGAAACGCCGGCAAGACTCCTTTACCCGGGAACTGAAGCAGGAGATCCTGGAGCGGCGGGAGAAGATCGAGCGCAGGCCGCTTCAGTCGAGGCGCCAGCGAAAACTCGGCAGTGCAAAATGTATTTCTTTGTTTAAGACCGAAGTAGCTTATATTGCTTTGACGATGTACCATCACAGCTTTAATCACATACCGTGGCAGGGGCTTGAGCAAGCATGATGCTCACCGCTGATTGCCCCCAGCCGGGTCTGACAACTTCAGCATGATCCGAAGCGTACAGTCCAAGGACCTGAAGGTGGGCATGTATGTTATTCTGGACATAGCCTGGTTTCGCCACGCGTTCCCCAAATCCCGTTTCAAGCTGGTTTCCACCAAGCAGATCCGGAAGATCATTGCCACAGGGATCAAAAAAGTCAAAGTCGATATGTCCAAGAGCGAAGTGATTGAGGCGTCGGCAGCCAGCGCCGCTCGGCCTGATGCAAACGATGACCAGGCCCGTCAATCCGGGCAGGCGGGGGGCCTTTCACAGGGCAGCAGCGAGAGTGACGAGGGAGAAAGCGTCGAGACTCCCGTTGGGGAGGGAGAGCAGCCGGCGCCCGACGCCGTGACTCCGCAGGAGGAGGGTCCGGAAGGCAGCGGCATTGACACGGTGACCATTGATGATAAGGACGAGTGGGAGAGCAGCGGCATCGACACGGTGACAATCGAGGAAAAGGACGAGTGGGAGAGCAGCGGCATCGACACGGTGACAATCGAGGAAAAGGACAAGGGGGAGGGCAGCGGGATCGACACGGTGACGGTTGAGGAGCAGGACGAGCCGGAAGGGAGCGGCATCGACACGGTGACGGTTGAGGAACAGGACAGGGGGGAGGGCAGCGGGATCGACGCGGTAACGCTGGACGACCAGGACGAGCCGGAAGGCTACCTGCCACCGCGAATGGTGAAAGCAGAAGATTTAGCGCTGGGCATGTATGTCATCTTGGAGGCGAAGCCGGATTCAATCTCTCTCCTGGAGGGCAGTTTCAGAATTGCCACGGAAGACCAGCTGGCGGAGCTCGTCAGCAGCGGGATCGGGGCGGTGAGGGTGGACCCGGGCCGGAGCGATCCGGATACGCTACCGCCTGCGGAGCTGGTCCCAGTGGAGGTCATAGCGGCTGAGCTTCGGGAGACGCTGGAGGACGCCCTGATCCCACCCCGGAACAAGGCGGGCGCCATTTATCGATACGCCATACGGATGATGGAGCAGCTGCTGGCCAAGCCCAGTGCCGAGAATATCGCCCAAGGAAAAGAAATGGTCCGCGCTATCGTGGATCAGATCATGGCTGACGATGAGATGGCCAACTTCATGGTTGTGATCCTGCCCCACGATGAGCACACCTATACCCACTCCGCCAACGTGGGCGTCCTGTCCATTCTGTTGGCCAAAGCGGCGCTGAAGGACTCCGGCGACTATGATCTGGTGGAGCTGGGAACGGGCTTTTTCCTGCATGATCTGGGCATGACCCAAATGCCCGCCCAGCTCTTAAGCAAGCGCGGCAAACTTTCCGCAGCTGAGTGGAAACTCATTCGCAGGCACCCCTCGTCCGGCGAGAAGATGCTCGCAGCCACCAACGTGTGGACGGAAGAGTGCGCCCGCATCCTGCTTCAGCACCATGAGCGGGAGGACGGCAGCGGCTACCCCCAGGGGCTTTCGGGCGACGGCATTGATCCAGCTGCCCAGATCTGCAGAATTGCCGACGTTTATGAGGCGCTGACCTCCCGCCGCCGGTATCGAGCAGCGCCGGTGTTGGCCCCGTATCAAGCCCTGCAGACCATGAAAGCAAGCATGGTCAATGACTACAACGCGGAAATATTTAGGGTCTTCGTCTCGCTGTTCAGCAGGTAGTCAGGGACGAGGGACCGCCGGCTTGACAGGCCGGGTGGATACGACGGAAGATGAGTAGTGATCTGCTATCTTGCCACTGTCAGGTTCACCATGGTCGTCCTTTCTTCGTGGGAAATATCCCTACTGAGCATGGATGAATTTTCAGTCCGTCGTCGCCCTCCCGGTAAAACACTAATCCCGGACAAAAAAGCGTGGACAATAGGCGCGAGCCCGACCCGACCCGTGAGACAGCCGTTAAGCACGTGTGAGGCATCCGTAGATGCTAACCTAATGAGTCTATGGAGTTTACATAACGGCGTGAGGCAAGATGCACGAAGAAACCATCACCCTGTTTAGCCAGGCGGTAGAGGATAGGAGTCTCGCATTCACCGTGGAGTACAGGGGCCAGGCTGGCATCCTTACGGCCGATGGATTCAAGCCTCAGCCCAGCAGGATCAGCCCCTCTGCCCGGCGGCAGGACCCAAGCATACGCATCCATGGAGCCCTGCTGAAGTCCATTCAGAGCGGGGAGGCTGATAGTGCCTTTCTTGATAAAGTGGGAGAATCAGTTCAACTCCTGGTAGTGGTCGAATATGTGCTACTCTCCTATTGTTACTGCCTCTTCGATATGCTCCCGATACTATGGCTATACGTTCCCAACCAGATCCGGAGTACGAGTCTTCTTGAGATTCTACCCCAGTTTTGCTTCAATGGCTACCGGGTCTACCCCTACGATAGAGTCGACAAAATTAAGCGGCGCCTGAAGGCTGCTGGGGCGCTGGTTTTTGAGGATACTGTCAATTATTCAAAACGGGTGCGGGGCTACTGGCTAGACTATCCCATCGACCGGTCTAGAGCACTGGAGACATGGGAAAAACCACCCCTCTATAGCCCTGAAATTGTGATCTCTCGAGACCTGCCTCCCGAGACTTCCCACCTGCACACCGTGGAAATATCCCATCTTTCCTTGGCTCTCCATGGTCTGTTCACCGACCACGATTTGCAGGGCCTCCGTACCCTGTTTGTGGCAATGGCCTTCGAGATAGACAAGGCCATCACTGCAGATGAACCCAGCCCCGAGATTATACATCCGTACGAGAGGCAATTACAGGCTTTGCGTACAATAAATAGGTCACTCCAGAATCGCGGCCTTCTGTCTTTAGAGGCCGGGAAGAAGGTGAACTCTTTCCTCGATCAGCAGATCGAACTTGCCTCCCGACGCAGCCAGTTATTCCCTGAGTTCGTTTTAGAGGCGGTGGCCGATTTCCTGGCTCAGAAGCAAGTGCGCTACCAAATGCGCCGAAATGAAAACTTTGTTGCCCTAAGGAATATCGTTGAAGACTTGCATAGGCACACCCAGGTGCGACCAAATTTTAACGAATGGTACCTCAGCCGTCTACTTCGCGGAGAGCGGATCATCATCGGTAAACCCAGGCTTCAGCGCATCCGTGTGAAGGAAAAGGTCAATGGTAAGGTCCACGAAGTGACTAAGCAGGTGACCTTCGTGAAGATAGACAAATCCCGACTAAACCACCTAATAATGAGTATTTCATGAAAAACCAAACCCTGCCGACGACAACCCCCCGGGGTCCGAAGCGCTTTTCGGATCTAGTGGGTATCGACCATCTGATGTCCACCATACGGCGGATGGTAGAGAGCCGCAATTATCACGGCGTGCTCATCGTCGGTGAATCCGGGACCGGCAAAACGCCCTTGGCAAATCTCTTGTACGCGAGAGCGCACTGCGACCGTCCGGATGACCTTGATCCCTGTGGTATGTGTGACGCTTGCACTACAGTTCTCGAGGGAGGCGGCAATGATGGCGTCAAATGCTATGGCTATCAACTCTCAAGTAACGATTACGAGTACTTGAAATTTCACCTGAGAGGAATGCCCATGGATTATCAACGGAAGAGCCTCTATATCGACAGATTGGAGTCCACCCCAAATAGTCTGCTTGTGCGATTACCCGAAATCATGGACAAGCACCCGCAGGCGCCGATCATCATGACGGCGGCCACGATTGATTCGTTGCCCGAGCCTCTGGTAAGCAGGTGCCGGATTCTGCATCTCAACCAATTCACCACCGAAACGATGGCGTCATGGACCGCTAAGGTGGCCAACGCTGCCGGCCTGGCGACACCGGATGATCATGCGCTGCATACGCTCATCGAAGCGGCCGGGTTGATCCCTGGCCGGATCCTAAAAGCCATCGAGTTGCTAGCGGGTGAAGCGGATAGCCTGACAATGGAATCCCTCGAATCGCCCATAGTTCAGGCAAACCTCGCTCCCAGCACCATCGCGGAGCCGCTGCTTACAATGTCTACCCTAGGCCCCGAGCAGGCGGCCCTTGAGGATGGGGGTCCCTTACGGATGTTAGAGCAATAGAGCGACCCTGATCGCGCTTTTTAGTCCTCGCCCTTTAGGTGAGGGTGGAGAATATAGTCTAAAACTCGAACATGGCTGCCGCGCCAACCAGCAGGTTTTCACAGCTACGAGAAATAGTATTCAAGTTTGTCCCGTGTAAAAGGAGGACCTACAATGCCTAGAGAGCCGATCAAGCTGAAGCGCCTCACCCAAGCAGGGATAGGGGAGGATGATCTCACGTACTTTATTGATACCTTCGTGCAACCGCCGGGACGTTATTGGTATAAAAGTGACTATAAAAGTCCCTGGCAGTTCGTCAAATCAAAAACCGGAATCCCAATAGGCGTGAAGGAATATGAAAACCTTCGCCACTTGGTTGGCGATATTTGGGTGGCGAAATGTTGCCCCGGGAAAACTGATTTTATCTGCATTGATATTGATAACAAAGGCCCGGTGCCTGTCATGATTCGGTACATTGAGGTTTGTTCCCTCTTCCACGTTCCGGCTATTGTCTTCCGGTCATCCAAAAGCGGTGGCTTGCACGTTTACTACTTTTTCCCAACAAAAGTGTGGCGCGATCCGCTGAAGAACTGGCTGCAAAATCGGATATCTGGTTTGCCTCAATTTGACATCCCACTTGAATACCTTCCCGGCAATCTCGATCATCTGAGATTGCCCCTCGGCAGGGATAGCATATTGCTGAGCCCCCAAACCCTTGAACCCATGGGGCTGACTTTAAAGGAGAGCCTGGACTACATCAAACAATACAGAAAGCAAAACGAATTGGAGTTCACCGATGAGGACTATACTCGATATTTTGAAACGTGGGATCATTGAAGATGGAACTCGAAATAAGAATCAATTGCGACTCATCCGGTACTATGAGGAAGAAGGATTTGAGGATAGTGATACCGAAGATAATATTTTAGCCTGGTACGAGGCGCTCGACCATAAGTCCAAAGATTGGAATCTCAATCCACGAATGGTTGAGAGGGAACTTAAAAGTGCCATCGCCAATTGGTACAACAAGGTAAAGAAC
>JADFSS010000084.1 GCA_022560655.1 Candidatus Neomarinimicrobiota bacterium | reverse complement strand
ATCCTACCCCCGCTACATGACGAGAGCCCTCGGTGCCCTCCGGTATCCGAGGGTTTTTTGCATTACTGGTTAATTGCAGTTTAGTGTTGTTTAGTGTCGTTGTACCAGTGCGCATGTACTTGGCCCCACCACTGACCAGGCTCCAATGGCGGCGCCTCATCCAAAATGGCGTTCATGTCCGCTACTTCCTCGGCCGACAGCGCCTGTTCCAGCAGCAAATACCCGCGTAGATCGAAGAAGAAAATGTCGCGATTGCTTACCATTGTTTAGCTCCTAGCGGCTTCGAACCTTGGGGGGATACCAGATGTCGAAGGAACTATCCCGACCTGGCAAACTCCTTCAGTGCGAATCGAGAGCGGCAATACCGAGTCCGCACCGAATACGGCCTCAACGGTTGCTTTGAAATTTTCCAGATCCTGCTGATGGATATATGCCTGAATAGTCCCGGCAAAGCCACCACCGTGAATCCTGGCGGCGCCGCGGCCGTGTGACTCGAGAAATTCATTTGAGATAGATAGCGCTAAAGCTGCTGATTGATGCATCCCATCTCCGCTGGGGGGTATGACGTTTTGAAGCGTACCAAGCGAAGATAGTCCACTTTCTTTCACTAAAGACAGAAAATCATCCATATTGCCAGCGTCCAGAGCATCAGCCATACGCTCGACACGCCTATTCTCAGCAAAGAAATGCAGGGCGCGTTGAACTGTCTTGTCGCCAAAGGTGTACCGTACATCTGCCAGCCGTGAGCGCAAGGTATCCTCATCAAGTTCTCTCAATACTGTACCACCCAGGTACCGGGCTACTTGCTTCATATTATGAGGGATGCTGGCGTAATCATCGCCAAGGTCCGCATGACTATCCCCGGTGGCGACCACTACGAGCTGGTAATCCCCTGTACCTGAAATGAGATCAATGCGTCGCACCTGGGGCTTAACCGGATCGGCAAGATCAATTACCATAATACCGCCAACGGCACAGGCAGTCTGATCCATAAGACCGCACGGCTTGCCAAAATGGGTATTTTCCGCATATTGGCCCACTTGGGCAAGGGTGATCGGATCAATGCGGCCATTGTTGTACAGCTCATTGAGTATCCCGCCGATGAGTACCTCGAAGCTGGCAGAAGACGAGAGTCCCGATCCAACTGGCACATCGCTAACGACTACCGCTCTGAACCCACCAAGATGATGTCCTCTGGCCTGCAATCCATCCGCCACCCCACGAATGAGGGCTGTTATCGATCCTTCATCCTTCGCCTTGGGGGTCAACTCCTCAATCTCCACTTGGAACTCGGTGTCGAATCCCTCAGAATCCAAGATTATCTTTCCATCATCGATGGGCGTCACAGCGGCCAATGTATCCAGATGTACTGCAGCGCAGAGAACCTTGCCGTGGTTGTGATCGGTATGATTCCCTCCCAATTCTGTTCGCCCTGGAGAACTGAAAAGGTGCATCGGACCGGTTACACTATGCGATCGCTTGAGGTGTTCTGTCACCCGCGCAAAACGTGCGAAATGATAATCAAGAGGAAATGCCGGGCCGTATATGTTCTGCAAGTGGTTGGAGTCCATCTGTGCCCGCATGTCCCGAATGACAGATTGGCTTGCCTGGGGAAATGAGTCCATGGTCAATCGATCTTCACGAATCTAGCCATCTATCCTACGCAAGGATTCAGCCGCTTCCTCGGCAGTCAGATCTCTTTGCGGCTCTCCGAGCATCTCGTATCCAACCATGAATTTTCGTATCGAAGCGGACCGCAGCAGGGGTGGATAAAAGTGAGCATGCAGCTGCCAATAGTCTGTGGCCCCGTGTGTACCGGGCGCCCCGTGCCAACCCATACAGTAAGGAAAAGATACATTGAATAGTTGGTCATACTTCATCAGTATTCTCTTCAGAATGTCCGCCAAATCATTACGATTCTCATCATCCAATTCAGGCAGCGTACTCATGGGACTGTTGGGCAGCAACATGGTCTCGTAAGGCCATACAGCCCAGTATGGCACCACGACCGTCCAGTGCGGATTTTCCAGAACTACCCTCGATTTCTCATCTTTCTCCCTGGCAAGATAGTCCAGTAACAGTCTGGAATCGCTCCGGCTGTAATGCTGCCGCTGATTATTATCCTCTTTCACGGCTTCAGTGGGTAGAAAATCAGTCGCCCAGATTTGCCCGTGAGGATGGGGATTGGAGCTCCCCATCATCGTGCCTTTGTTTTCAAATATCTGGACCCATTTGTATCGTCCGCCCAGTTCCACAGTTTGCTCGCACCACAGATCAACCAAGGCTCTGATCTGTCCCTTCGGCATCTCAGCCAGGGTCTGGTTGTGCCGGGGAGAGAAACAGATGACCCGGCATTCGCCCTGAACCTTTTCAGCACTGAATAACGAATCATAAGGCGCTATCTTTGGCCCTGTCCCCGTACTTTCCGGCAGAATAGCTGCATAGTCGTTCTCGAACACAAAGGTTGAAGTGTAGTCGGGGTTTATGACGCCGCCTGCCCTCTTCGACCCCGGGCATAAATAGCAGTCAGGATTGCGCTCCGGTAAAGGCGTCTCATCTGGCGGTTGCACATCCCCAAGCCAGGGTCTTTGGCGCCTGTGCGCTGATACAAGCACCCACTCTCCCGAAAGGGGATTATATCGCCGATGAGGTCGCTCCAGGTACTGCAACTTTACCAAAACAGCATATAAAGCAAGACCGTTAAGCCAATAATTCCCGTACCCAGACGAATGATAACCGGATCGTTCGAAACGGCTTCAAAGCCTTCCCGGGCGGGCATTTCCTTCGGCCCATCAAGGGGTTTCATGTGGGTTAGAATATACATAGCCAGCAGGATTATGCCGAAAGTGATGGCCATCCGGTTGAGAAAGGCGATATCACCTGCCGTCGCAAACAAAACCCCATAGATAATCGGCGACGAATTCAGAGCTAAAGTTCCCGCTGATCCTGGGGCTTTCTTAAAAAACATGCCAAACACAAATGCCGAAGCGATCAAAGGGCTACTACCGACCACAAACTTTAGATGTGTCGGGATTAAAGCTGTGCGAATTAAATTACTCATGCGGTTCTATTTCATAACTGATGAGCCCATCACCTCAAATGTGCCATCGATGATCTGGACCAGCACGAAGGCCACACCGCCAAATACGGCCGCTACGCGGATGGCACGCCCGCGCTTGAGCTCGGTGAGGGGGACAGAGAGTCTGGACTGTTGGGTCATCAGATTGGCACCGTGCTTAAGCTAAATATACGCGAAGCGCGGCTGGATAGCAAAAGCCCGCAAGGCGATCACCCTGAGGGCTACTTGACGGAGGCTGCTTGTTTGTGCCTACCTATGCTTCTCAGGATTCCCCTATCAGAGTCACCTTAATCGCATGTCGCCAAATGAACAGTCCGGCGACCTACCGACAGCAAGATAGGAAGCGTATCCGGCAGGTATCCGGGTGGGAGTCTATTTCAGGCCTGAAAAGCGGGCTTTTCCTGGCTCAGATCGGCCCACAGTGGGCGGGCTCCCCCTACTTCAGCAGCACCATCTTGATGGATTTTGTATACCCAGGTGTCATCAGGTGGGCGATGTAAATGCTCGTGGGCACCTCCCGTCCCCGGGTGTCTCTTCCATTCCAGATCAGGCCGTGATACCCTGCCTCCAGGCGGCCGTTCACCAAGTGAACCACCTCCCGTCCCAAAAGGTCGTAGATCACGATGCGCACATGGGTCGCCGCCGGCAAGTCAAACCGCAGGGTGGTTGTCGGGTTGAATGGGTTGGGATAGTTCTGATGGAGGGCGAAAGATTGCGGGAGGCCGAGCCCGGCAGCAACCTCAAGTGTGACCGTCAAGGCGACCGGCACCGCCACCTGCCCCTCATCCGGATCGTTACTGGTGACCAGGATTTGGGCGCTGTAACTGCCCAGATCCAGCTCGGAGATGTCGGTGGTGATGGCAATATTGACGGAATCGCCGGCTGCCACCGATCCCGCCGTCGGCTCCACCAGTAGCCACTCGGTGCGGGCGGAAAACTCCAGGGCGTAGTTATCGCCCACGATGGCCGGATCGATGTAGGTTATGCCGCTGCCACCATTTCCCAGCCCCGTTGAGTTGTCCGGGCTGGCGATGCCGATGGCCCAGGGTGTCTGTCCCTGGAGATCAAAGTACTGGAACCGGATTTTATCGCCAGCCTCATACAGGATTACTTCAAAGGTCATATAGGGTGGGCCGGAGCAGCACCAGGGCACACCATTGAACTCAACCACAAAGACCCGATTGGGCTCACTCCCCATGCTGTGGTAAAGCACCTGGCCACCGGGCGGGTAGAGATCACCAGCAAAGGGGGCAATGACCCCGGTGTAATAGCGGGCCGAATCCGGGACCTGATCCGAATCCGGGACCTGATTGGGAAACCAGTAATCAAAATCAGTAAAACTGATCCAGCCGTTGGACATGATATTGACGCTGCTGTATTGCTGACCATAGTAGGAGAAATCGAATCCCAGGGAGATGCCCGTGACATAGCTGTCATCGCTGAGAGAAGCCAGTGACCCACCCATGGCGTCAATCCAATCGAACGCCGGACCGCCTGGTTCATTGGAATCCTTCCAGCGGTAGCCGAAAGCATCCGGACCACCCTCATCGTAAGTCGCTTGCCCTTTGCTCAGTCCATCGTCCGGATAGGCAATCGAGACAGCATAGCTGAGCTCACTGCCCCCATTATTGTACAGGGTGAGCAATTCTGAGTGGGCACTATCCGGATGGACCGCCAGCGTGAACTCGGTGGGCGTCACGTGAATATCGGGTGCCAGGAGAACATCGGCAGATACAGGCACGAGTAACTCGGGCGTATCCGGATCGTTACTGCTTATGGTCAGCATGGTGCTATACGCTCCTGTATTCCCGGCCAACAGATAGAGCGTAATGGTGTCGCTGGCAAGCGGCGGAATTGATAGGGTCACTTGCGATATAGTGAGCTCCCCACTGCCACTCGTGATGCCGGATACTGTCAAAAGGTCCGTACCGATGTTCTCTAATATGAAAATGGTGCTATCGATGAAGCCGACAAACGCGACATCGAAGTCGACTGAGTCGATGGGAGTAGCCACATCTGCCGCACCGGTAACGGAAAGATGGGCCGGCACAGTTAGCTGAGGCGTAGCCGGATCGTTGCTCAAGATTTGAATCGCGGCAGAATATTCACCACCAAACAATCCTGTAGCATCAAACACCACAGAAACATCGGCCTGAGTCCCTGCTTGTACAACACCTGCCTGAGTACCCAACCGCAACCAGGGGGGTGATAGGGGAAATGTTATGTTTCCTTGGCCTTGATCGGGGACCATCTCTATAAGTTCGGAAATCATTTCTACTGCAAAGTTGAGCGCAGGTAACCCTACAAAAGGATCCCGACCAACGCCCAAGATGATGTCGCTTGAGCCGATTTCTACAATTTGGGAAGTAGGAATATCGACAAATTCAAAGTCCCAATCACCATTGTAGCTCACATACTGCAGGAGTTCACTGTATAGGTGGAAAGTCACTAACAAATAGTCGATACCTAATTGCCAACCATAATCTGTCACGGCATCAATATTCAGGCCTGTCAAGGTATCTTGATCGGCGTCTATGGCAATGATACCGAAGATGCTATCAGTCAGTGGGGCGTAGCCCTCCAGCCTGAAGAGAATTTCCTCGGGGGTGACCTGGCCGTACACGTGTTGCACGTCAAATCCGGGTCCGAACTCTTGCGGATCGGTGTAAAGCAGGCGCCAAACCTCAGATGCAGCTGGGCCTGCAGGTGTGCCTTGGACCGACTTTGCTCGTTGACGAACACCCAATTTTCCTCTGTGCCTGCTTCTGAATCTGTCGCCGAGTAGATCAGCTAGCGAACTCGACCGAGGGCTTACTGTGGTGTGAGCCTGTGAAGGTGCAAGGCCTGGCTTTGTTGCAGAGGGGGCCAGCCCTAGTTCCACGGCCTCGACGAGAATCTCATAAACCAAGTCGCTCCCACCGGCACTGTTGTCGATGGTCAATTGCTGGACCAAAGTGTCCCCGGTGAACAGGTCGGCACCCAGCGAATCCGGCGAAACGGCAATAATGGGTGGCAGTATCCCCTGCCCCTGCAGGATGATCACCAGAGTCTCTTCGTCGGGGTCGTTGGAAGTGAAGGTCAGTGTGCCGGGATAGTCGCCGAGGGAGGTAGGAGCAAGTGTGACGAGAAACGTATCAGTCTCGGTAGGGTCGATATTGGCGACGGGCGGGATCACTGTGTAAACGATTGGGTCCGCCACAACTCCAGTAATGTACAGGGGATCGCTGCCGTCGTTCTTCACAGCCAGCTCCAAAGTTGTCGCTGCGTTCACAAAGACCTGGCCGAAGTCCAGGGTATCAGCGCTAACGGCAATATCGGGCGCTCCGGTGACTGCCAATGAAACCGCCACTATGATTTCGGGATTCACCGGGTCGTTGCTGGCTATCACCATGTTCGCGTCATAACTGCCCCCGCTGAGACCACTAGCGTCGAAGGTTACGCTCACGTCCACCGAACTTCCGGCAGCCACGGTACCGCTATCAGGGGATGTACCCAGCCAGCCATGGACCTCCAGCACATACAGACCCGACTGTATGTCACTCACGTAAATCAAGTTGTTTCGGGCGAAGGGATAGACTCCCCAGGCCCCATCATAGAAGCCGTCGCCCTCGAAGGTGTCAAACTGCGCCACGGCCACCGGGTTGGTGGGATCCGAAATGTCCAGGATCACCACCCCGTCCACATAGGCGGAGAGATAGGCGAGATTGCCTTTCACAAACACATTGTGGGGTATGTGATTGGGATCCAGCCGGTATTGGGCTACCCTGGTGATACTGTTAAGATCACGAATATCATAGATATCAACGTACCCACCAAACACTTCATCGGTGGTCAAGGCGTAGTTGCCGTCATCGGTGAGCCAAACGTTGTGGGTGAAGAACCCTGAGGTAATGGTAGAAGCGATCAAGGTGGGGTTTGACTTTATTGTGACATCGATGATGTCCAGCGTTCCCCTGTAGATGTCCGCCGCATAGGCGGTATTGTTGCGCACGAACACATCGTGGACGTAGCGGTCGCTCCAGTTTCCGGCCACCACCGGGTTAACCGGATCGGTGAGGTCCAATATATGCAGCCCCCCATTGGCGGCGTCGCTGCCTACGATGTAGGCGAAACCGGCCTCATCGATGAACAGGTTGTGGGCGTGGTAGAAAGAGGCAACATAGGTAGCTGCCAGGATGGGATGCTGGGGATCGGCCAGATCGACGATCTGCAACCCCCCGCCGCCTTCGGTGACGATGTAAGCATAGTGGCTGTAGGTCTTGATGTCCCGCCAGATACTGGAGGGGCCTTCGATGAAAGCAACTTCCGTCAATTGAGCAGGATCGGTGGAGACCTCCACGAACGACACGCCAGTTGATAAACCAATGATGGCGAGCTCAGTGCCATCAGGTGCGGAATAGCCCCATACATCGGACGCGTCTTGGGGATAGTCGACGTTGCCGAGAAGCTCGATACTGACCCCCTGCACCCCTTCATATTCAGGGGTAAGGGAGTAGATCAAATCACTATCGCCGGTATTGCTGATCTGCACCACCTGAGTTTCCTGCCCACCGGTGAACAGGGCAGCGGAGAGGGTGGTGGGCGTTACCTCGATTGCCGGCGCGAGTATCCCTTCGCCCCGTAAAACCACGGTCACCGTCGGAATGTCCGGGTCGTTGCTGGTAATGGTCAATGAGCCTGTGTAGGCCTGGATGGATGTAGCCGCTAAGGCCACGTCAATGAGATGGGTTTCACCGGGTTCAAGGGTAAACACACTTGTGTTAGCTGTAAAACCGACACCCGCGACGCTTATTCCCGTTATTTGCAGGGGCGCGAAGCCGGTGTTCGTGACATTGACGGAGAGCGTGTCAGGGAATCCGATGAAGACCGTTCCGAAATCGAGAGTATCGGGCGAGACGGTAATACTCGGGATGGCAAGAAAATGCTCGATCATGTATAT
>JADFSS010000083.1 GCA_022560655.1 Candidatus Neomarinimicrobiota bacterium | reverse complement strand
GCGGATGTTCGACACGAAGGTTTGATCGGGATCGTACGGCAGGCTGGGAAGCGAGGTCGGGAGCGGTTCGACGATCGACAGATACTTGGCAAAATGGGAAAGCTGTTTATAGGCCCTACGCTTGGCGGCCGGCTGGGCGGAGAGGCGTTTCGGCTGGAGAAACCGCTCGAGCAAGGCAGGCTTCACCAGGCGCGGCACGGCTCGCGCAGCTTGGTGTGATCGCTCGGCAGCGACGATTAACATCTGGCGCGGCTCCAGACGCAATAACAGGATTCAGCAGCATGGTGTGTTTCTTAATAAATGATAATTAGACGGACAGGAGGCAAATGGTGTGAGATGTGATGGGGCAAGATGGCTCATCGGAGTTTGGCTGATCGTGGGTCTTCAGGCGGGTTCGTTGGAGGCGCAGAAAGTGTCGATTGGGGCGAAAGTTGGATCCGGACACGTGCCACTCACTGACTTGGCGGATTTCTATGGTAGTGTACAATACTCCCACTATGAGTCAGATCGCCTGGCCCTTTACTGGGAACTGTTCTCGAGGCTCGCCATTGCTGACCATCACATAGTCAAGCTTTCAGTGGAGCGAATCACAACGTCGTCGTCGCTGGCTGCGGTTTCCGTGTTCTCGCCTGGACCCGGCTCGGCCACATCTACTACTGAATGGGATTTCTCGACCGTACCCGTTAGCCTGACGTATGAATTCCATCTCTTAGGATTTGAGGCAGCATCCACGCCGTATCTCGGTGCTGGTTTTGCGGTGTACTTCAGCGATGTCGAGACTGTGACTAGGACGTTGTACAGCCCGGATGATAGGGTCGACCTTCTTCCAGATAGTGCAACGCGCGATGGCGAGGGCTACGGGTTTCATGGATACGTTGGGCAAAGAACACGAATCAATGACAGGCTCAGCTTGTCAGCCCAGATTCGCGGTCGGTGGGCGGATGGTATAGGTTTCAGCGACGACCCAGAGGATATCGACGTTGACTTCACTGGGATTGACTTGACGGTGGGGCTGGAATGGATGTTTCGGTAACTAATAGTGGCGCCTGCCGTCTAACATGCGCATGCAGCTGACGCGCCGCCCACCACAGTGACCCACTTCGGGAACACCGTGACAGGCGTTGAAGGGCGCGGTAACATGGGCGTTGTGTGGGGGCTCACCGAACTGGTGTGGGAGTATGAGGGCGTCACCAGCAGCAACGGCGGCAACTATCTATCGGTGCTGCGGAAAGGGGCTGATGGCGCCTGGCCCGCCTTATCTGGAACGATCCCGTCGCGGAAGAGAATTGAGGGAGGGCTAGCGCATGGCCTACGATGAAGGGCTGACCCGGCGCATCCGGGAGCTGCTGGACAAAATGAACAGGGAGCAGGAGATTGCTGTGATCATGGCTCGACCCAAGAAATCCGATTCCCATGGTAACCGTGGGCCTTAAGTTCACAAATGAAGCGCACCGAACAGCTCCGGTGGCTGCGCAGACATGGCGCCGTGCTCGTCAGGGAAGGGCGCCGACATTCCATCTGGGGTAAGGGACGTTTACGGACGCAGATACCCAGACACGGCGAAATTGTGGATGTACTTGTCCGAAGAATATGTAAGGATCTGGGAATTCCACCGAAGGGGAGGTGACCTATGAAAGAATATCGCGCCGTCATCAAGGAGGAGGAAGGATGGTGGATCGGTTGGCTGATCGACCTGCCGGGGGTCAACGCCCAGGAAAAGACGCATGAGGAACTGCTTGAGTCCTTGAAAATCGGGGCCGAGGATATGCTGGCGCTGGAGCCGGACATACCCCCGGACGCGCGCCTGGAGACCATTGAGCTATGATTTTTCGATGTCATTCAGGCATGTTAACCCGTCAGGAAGGAACGGGGCCCCATGGCCTACGATGAGGGCCTGGCCCAGCGCATCCGGGAGCTGCTGGAGGGCGAGACCGAGTATGTGGAGAAGAAGATGTTCGGCGGCGTTGCCTTCATGGTCCGGGGCCACATGACCTGCGGCGTCACCGGCGAGGACCTCATGGTGCGGCTGGCCGATGAGGAGCACGCGGAGGCCCTGGCCCAGCCCCACGTAAGGGCCATGGACTTCACCGGGCGGCCCATGAAGGGGTTTATCTACGTGGATTCAGAGGGTACGGCAGAGGACGAGGCACTGGGGCACTGGGTGGGGCGCGCCCTGGCCTACACCCGCACCCGGCCGCCCAAGTAGGGCCTGCCTGCCGGCAAGCCTCTAGCGCCGGCTCCCCGTGATGCGCAGCAGCATGATGAACAGGTTGATGAAGTCCAGGTAGAGCGCCAGGGCGCCGATGACGGCTTCCTTGGTGTCCTCGTCGGTGCCGGCGTTGCCGAGGACGTTCTTCGACTTGATTTTCTGCACATCGTAGGCCGTCAGGCCGGTGAAAATGAGCACCCCCACATAGGAGATCACCATGCCCATGGCGGAGCTGCGCATGAACATGTTCACCACCGAGGCGAGGATGATGCCGATGAGCCCCATGAACAGGAAGCTGCCCCAGCCGGTGAGGTCCTTTTTGGTGGTGTAGCCGTAGAAGGCCATGACGCCGAAGACACCGGCGGTGATGACGAAGGTGCTGGCCACCGATTCGGCGGTGTAGATGAGCAGGAGCGTGGAGAGGGTGACGCCGGTGAGGGCCGAGTAAAAGATGAACAGCCCGGTGGCCATGGTGGCACTCATGCGCTCGACGCGGGACACCAGGCCGATGACCACCACCAGCTGGATCACCGCCGCGACGATGAAGGTGCCCATGCCGATGAAGCCCACATTGGTGGCCACCCAGGTTGCCACCAGGCCGGAGACCAGCAGGCCGCCGCCCATCCAGCCGAAGACCTTGACCATGAAACCCTGCTGCTCCGCGGCGATGGCCTCGGGACTCATGGTAAGACGTTGGTCAGTCATGGCGTATTTCCCCTGAATTGATGGTCACGATAGCGCGGTGGGCCGCCCACAGGCAGGCCTAGGGGCCCAAAGTTTGCGCGTTCGACTTGCGCACGGGGCGAAGTTACGACATTTGCTGCGGCGACCCTGACATCGGTTGCGCCGCCGGTCGGCCGCGGGTCTCCGCTCCCCCGCCGCTGGCGGGGTCCAGGGCCGGGGGGTGAGGAACACGGTGCCTAGCTGTCCGGCTCATCATAGAGGCGAAATGCATATGGCGGCAGGCAGCTCAGCCGTAGGCATGGGGCGGCGAGATGTTAATCTCGATGGTGCTGCCGGGGAAAGTAAGGGCCAGCTCGCGTTGCAGCCAGCGCCGGGCCGACAGTTGCCGGTTTTCGCTCGCCTCGGGGGTTACCACCATGTCGAAGAGAATGGCGTGATGCTGGGGGGTCTCCACCACCCGCAAATCGTGAAAGCCCACCACCGTATCCGACTGCGGCACCAGGATATCGAGGCGTGCGCGCACCCGGTTGACCGTCTCGCTATCCTTATCCACGGGGTCGATGTGGACGGTGGCGTAGGCATCGAGCTCGGTGCGTAGAAACTGAGTAACATCCTCCGCCACATCGTGGGCGTCCTGGGCCGAGAGCCGATTGCTCAGCTCCACGTGCACGCCGATGAACTTATGCTGGCCGTAGTCGTGCACCGTCACGTCGTGGGCATCGATGACGTGCGGGCGGCTGCGGCAGAGCTCGCGGATGCGGGCAATGAGCTGCGGCGAGGGGGGCTCCCCCAGCAGGGGATCAATCACTTCCCGGGCGAGGGTAAAACCGGACCAGATGAGGTAGACGCCCACCACGACACCTCCGGCTGCATCGAGGGCGGGGTAGCCCCGGGAGCTGCCCCACACCGCCGCCAGCACCAGCACCGAGCTGATGGCGTCGCTGCGGTGGTGCCAGGCGTCGGCCTTGAGGGTGGATGAGTCGATGCGCCGGCCCAGCGCCCGGGAAAAGCGCCCCAGCCACTCCTTGAGGAGTATGGAGAAGACAATGACCAGCAGCACACCCCACCCGGCTGTAACGGGGACGGGCATGAACAGGCGTCCCACGGCCGACTTGATGAACTCGAACCCCACGACCCCCAGCATGACGGCGATGATGAGGGTGGCCACATACTCGGCGCGGCCGTGGCCGAAGGGGTGCTCCTTGTCGGCGGGCTTGCCGGATATCCGGAAGCCGAACAGCACCACCCCGGAAGTTGCCACGTCAGACAGGGAATGGACGCCGTCGGCGATGAGGGCCAGTGAATTGGCGGCCAGGCCCAGGACCAGTTTCAGGGCCGCCAGGAGTCCGTTCACCAGCATGCTCAGCCAAGCCTCCAGCATGCCGATGCGGGTGCGCACGGCTGGGTCGTGGGCATCCTTGTAGCCGGGAACGAAGGTCTTCAGGATAAGGCGGGTGAGCATGGATCAGGGCCGTCCCAGCTGCCGGTGAGGCATATTGTGACGGGGGCCAGTCACGTCCGGGGCAGCATGGCCGTGACGATGTTCACGAATACGCTGGCGCCGGCGGCCAGGGCGCGCTCATCGAAGTCGAAATGGGCGCTGTGATGGGGCACTTTGTCAGGACCATCGTCCGGCTTGGCCGATCCGACAAAGAAGAAGCAGCCGGGAACTTCGCGCAGGAAATAGGCTATGTCCTCACCCACCATGGAGCGGTCAAACTCCCCCGCGCCGTCGCCGGCTACCGTGCGCGCCGCCTGGGCGGCTACGTCTGTCATGGCCGGGTCGTTAACGGTAGGGGGATAACCGTGGCGGTAGGCCAGCTCGATGCGGGCGCCATAGGCAGCGGCCAGACCGTCACAGAGCGCCTGCAGGCGGTCCCGGATGAGCCGGCGCTGGTCCTCGCTATACGAACGGGCCGTACCCTGGAGGTCGACCCTGTCCGCGATGACGTTGTAACTGTAGCCCCCCTCGATCTTGCCGATGGTGACCACCCCCGGCTCGAGGGGGTCGAGGTTGCGGCTTACCACGGACTGCAGCGCCACCACCAGCTGGGCGGCCACATGGACGGCATCCACCGTGCCCTGTGGCCGGGCGCCGTGTCCTCCCTCGCCCCGGACGGTGATCTCGAAGGCGTCCGCCGCCGCCGTCACCGGTCCCGCCTGGACTCCGATGGCACCCAGCCGGAGGTAGTTCCAGAGGTGCAGGCCGAAGACGGCGGCGGGAACCGGATCGCGCAAGACCCCCTCACGCACCATGTGCTCGGCCCCGGCGTCGCCCTCCTCGGCGGGCTGAAAGATGAACTTGACGGTGCCCCGCCACAAATCCGTGTGCCGCTGGAGGGCCATGAGAGTGCCCAGGAGGATGGCCGTGTGGCCGTCGTGGCCGCAGGCGTGCATGACGCCGTCGTTGACGGACTTGTAGGGCAGGTCGCCGGTCTCCTGGATGGGGAGCGCGTCCATGTCGGCGCGCAGGGCGATGCAGGGACCATCGTCGTTGCGCAGGAGAGCCACGATGCCCGTGCGGGCCACCGGGTGGCGCACCTCCAGGCCGAGGCCGTCGATCCGGGCCAGGATATAGCGGGCGGTTTCCTCCTCCTGGAAGCCCAGCTCAGGGTGCTGGTGGAGGTGCCGCCGGAATTCGATCATGGCCTCCTCGAAGGGGGCCACGGCGGGGTGAAGGTGGAGTTTCGGCATGGGCAGATTCGCACGCGGTCTAGCCGCAGGGGCGGTCCTGCGCAAAAGTTACGTCGGAATCGAGCGTTGCGCTCAGGGGCGGCTCAGCGGGCTGCATGGCGGGGGCAACCCATGAGATGGTCGTCGACCATGCCGATGCTCTGCATGTAGGCGTAGCAGGTGACGGTGCCGACGAACTTGAAGCCGCGCTGCTTCAGATCGGCGGACATGGCATCGGATTCGGGCGAGGAGACCCGCAGCTTATCCCAGTTCTCAGCGAGGGGATACAGGCGGGTTTGGCCGTCGGTGAACTGCCAGATGTAGCGATCGAACGAGCCGAACTCCTGCTGCACCGCGAGAAATGCCTGGGCGTTGGTGACGGCGGCGCCCACCTTGGCTCGGTTGCGGATGATGTTGGCATCGGCCAGCAGGCGCTGCCGGGAGGTCACATCCAGCCCGTAACTGGCACTGATCGTTGAAGGCAGGTGCAGGCCCTTCTGCCGAGTGTTCGAATAGGCCGGCAGCTGGTGATAGCGGGTGCTCACCTTCGCCGTGACGGCCAGGGGCCAATCGATCTGCAAGCCGATCATGCTCCGGGACCGGGGCCAGGCGCCGGTCTGGAATCCGAAGCCAATGGTCCGGCCCAGAAAGGAGGTGCTCCGTTCGGACGCAAGATAGGGCTCCAGAGCCGGCACCCAGTTCAGCACATCTGTCCGGTCGCCCCGCTCAGTGAAGCCGAGGGTGTCCGCTTCCAGAATCGAGCCGAATATAATGCCTAGCGACAATCCGATGGCCGTGGATTCGCTCAATTGGCGCGATAGACCCAGCTTCAAGCTCGACACGCCGCCTTCCAATCGCCGAATCTTGGCATAGCGAAGCGTATCGGCAGCCAGGATCAGATAGCTATTGGTATCTATCAGACTCATCTGCGAACGAGTCAGCGGGTGCAGAACCACACCGAGCGCCGTACGATTATCCAGGTGTGCCAGAAAGTGAACCTGCTGTAGCCCTGCGCGGGATCGTTCCTGACCATCTTCGCTGCTGGTCAGTCGGGTTCCCAGGGTAGCGCGCAATTGGGTAGTCGGTAAGGCGTACCAGGAGGCCACACTTGTGGCCAGCACTTGGCCCGGCCCGAGTGGCAGACCACGCAGCCGAACTTCTCCACCTCGAGGGAGACCAACGCCTTGTAGATGTCGCGGGCGGCGATGGTGCCGAGGAAGGCCGCCGGCAGCGAGCGAAGCTGCCGTTGGATTTCGCGCCGGCCGAACTCGTGCTGGACGAGCACGGAGTGGGCGGTGACGACCTTTTTCTTGTCGTCGTCCTGGCCGATCGGCACCATCATGCCATCGATGATCGTGTAGCCACCACGGTGGCCACCGCGGCTGCGCCGTTTCTCTTTCGGTGTGAGCTCGCGGGTGAGCATCTCCGGCAGGCCTCCGCGGGGGCGCTTCTTCTTGCTCTTCTTGGCCTCCGCTTCTCGCTTGGCCTTGTCCTTCTCGATCTCCTTCTTGTCCTTGGGCCAGACCATGCGGACGGCCGGGGGTGAGTAGAACCTCATGAAGCGGTTCTGTACGGCCGGGCTGAACCGACGCCATAGTCGGCGAAAGGTCGTGCCCGCCGTGGCTGTGTCGCCCTCGTCCAGTGCCTTCTTGACCGCCGCCAGCGTGACGCGGCGCTCCTTGCGCTCGCGCACATAGTCCGCCATCGGCAGGATGTCGTCGCGGGCGATCTCGTGCTTGGCGGTCATTAGCGTCTAACCTTCATAGCCGTAGGCGCGGGCGAATAGCTCGATCGGGTGATGGGCGGTTTCGGTATCGGGCTTGTTCTCGCCGTCCTGGCGCTCGACGCCCTGAAGCAGGTGCAGGCCGGCGAGCGGGCACTCCGAGGCGATGAACTGCTGGCCGCTGTTGGCCACCTGGCGCGCCGCCGGGCGGCCGAGCTTGAGCGCGGTCTCGAAATGCTCCTTCATGACCCCCCAGGAGCCGCCGTGGCCCGAGCAGCGATCGATCACGGTGAGCTCCGCGCCCGGCGCCAGGCGCAGCATCTCCGCCGCCTTGGGGCCCATGTTCTGGGCCCGGGCGTGACAGGCCAGGTGCAGCGCGACCCCGCCGGGCAGCGCCCCCAAACCCTCGGCCAGACCCTCGTTCTTGGCGATATCGACGACATATTCGGCGATATCGTAGGTCGCCTCCGAAAGCTTCTTGACGACCGGATCCTCGGGCAGGATCAGCGGCCATTCGAACTTGAGCATCAGCGCGCAGGACGGCGTGAGCGCGATCACCGCGTGGCCCCGATCGATCCAGGGTTCCATCTCGGCCGCGACGCGGCGCGCGGCCTCGGCCACCTTGGCGATGTCGCCGCGCTCGAATTGGGGCATGCCGCAGCAGCCCGGATAGACGACCTGGGTCTCGACGCCGTTGCGGGCCAGGACAAAGCGGCTCGCCTCGCCGATGCCGGGGTTGTTGTAGTTGACGAAGCAGGTCGCGTAGAGCACGGCCTTGCGGCCGTGGGCCGGCGCGCTCGCGTTGACTCCGGGCGCCGAGCGCTTGGCGCGCAGCACGAAGGTCTTGCCGTGGAACTTGGGCAGCGCCGCCTCGCGGTGCACGCCGAGCACCG
>JADFSS010000082.1 GCA_022560655.1 Candidatus Neomarinimicrobiota bacterium | reverse complement strand
TCCCGAGGGCGGACAGGGGCCGCCGTAGCCCCGCCGCCCGAAGTCGGTCGTCCCTTCCACAACCCCCTGTCGCGCCAGTGAATCCGACGCAATCGCCTCCTCGAAGCCGCTCATGCCGGGCGGAATATTGATCACCACCCAGTGGACCCAGGTCTTGCCCGGCGCATCGGGGTCGTCGTTGATGAGCGCCAGGGTCTTGGCCGCCTGCGGCACGGAGCTCCAGGCCAGCGGCGGCGAGCGGTCGGCCCCGTCGCAGGTATACTGGATGGGGATGTTGCCACCTTCGGTGAAGACGGTTGACGTGATGATCATCTGGCTGCCCCTTTCCGCCGGGTTTTGAGCCTCGCCTGCGGCCGGGAGCGCTGCAAATCCCAACAGCGGGACCAGGACGTTTCCGGCTCTCAACATGGGGGAACCTAGGGGCGAAAATCAACCCACGCAAGCAGCGGATCGCCCTGGGAGCCTACTTTAGCAGCACCATTTTTCTGTTGGCCACAAAGCGCTCACTGGTCTCGATAGACGTGGCCACCAGGCGGTAGATGTAGATGCCGGTGGGGACGGCCCGGCCGGCCTCGTTGCGACCATCCCAGGTTACCTGCAGGTAGCCCAGCTGCTCCTGCGTGTCCCAGCGGCGTAATTCCCGGCCCGCCAGGTCGTAGATGGTCAGGCTCACCCGGCTGGCCTCGGGCAGGTCGTAGCGCAGGATGGTAATGGGGTTGAAGGGGTTGGGGTGGTTCTGGTGAAGACCATATGCCTCGGGTAGAAGGTTTGCAATCCTCTTGGGCAACGGCCCGCCACCGCTTTCGTACCAGACATACTGCGTGTCCTCGGCCTGCTGACCACCGCTGGTAACCACTACTTTCATGATCACATCGTTGATGGCCATGGACAAGTTTTGGGTCTGGTTGGTGCCCAGTGTATGCCAGGTGGTGCTGGGCGGAAACCGCCTGTACCACTGATAGGCAATGCCTCCATTCCCACCCGTCACGTTGGCGGTATACGTGCCGGTCTCGCCCTTTGTAAGCGCCACCGGCCCGCTGATGGTGACGGACAGAATAGGCATAAATGCCGCGACGGCAGAGGCCCGCACATCATGCACCCGGGCATTATCCTTTAGGGCCGTCCCGATATAGACCCCTTGGGTTTGTACTCCAGGATTAGATAGATACGGTATCCTGAACCGGCCCTCGAATTTTGAATCAAGAACGGTTTCGAGCGCAGGCGAACTGTTCCAAAAGCTATAGCCGTAGGGATATTCTGGATCAGGCACCGGGTCATCGCTGTGACGCGATCCAAACAAGTGGCCGATCTCATGGGTAAATGAATACTTTACGGTCGCACAGCTTTGTTTAACAACAGCAAAGGCGGTCGTTCTTCCTGCTTCAATATCACTTGCCAATCCGCAGCTTCCTGTGGCCATCATCATCACTACTATGTCCGACGCTTTAAGAGTGCGCAAGTCAAATACATTGTCAATTTGGCCACTTTGTAAGGCCAGCAAATCTGCTGGCATGGTTGTTTCAGCATAATTGACCTCTTCTGTGTACAGAGACCCGATTCTGGGGAGTGAGTTGCTGTTGGCGTAAACCAGGTTAGCTTGAACAACGGCATTCGAAATCAGAGTGTTGATGGCAGCTGAGCCCCCGGCAGCAATCCTTGCGGCGGGAGTATAGACCACCAATATGTTGTAGGTGTGATTGCTTTGTACGTAGATGGTCTTGGGCAGCTGGGCGGCATCGCGAGAGTCCCCGTCAGGGGAACCCTCGCTGGGGGACCCCTGATTCAGCGCTCCATCTTCGTAACCCGGGGGATGCTCAGAGTAAAATCCGCTTTGGTCCACGCGGTAGATTGCGTGCCCGCCTGATCCCAGCGGCAAAATGCCAAACATATTGCCATACGCCCAGATGATTCCGGAGATGCCTTCCTCTGTAACTGTGAGAATTACATATTCGCCCCAGTCAGCTCTCCCGCTTGGCCGCCCAATCCAGCTGAGTTCGTCCGTTCCCCAGGATTCTGTTCTGGTATGCAACGCCTGAAACGGCACGTTGTCAAACAGGTTCAAATGGATGGACTCACCGCGGAAAAGCTTGTCAATACCTCTCACACGGACAACTCGAGTGGCGTCGGTGAATTCCCGGCTTCGCAGTGCTGAGAGGCGCTGATGCTGATCATCCGTGAGTTCAAATTCGCTCATGTCCGTGAAGAAGGGATCAGCCGGATCGTTACCCTGAGCTATCACGGTATTGAATCCTACCATCAACAAGAATGCAAGGATCTTCTGGGTCGTTGCGTGATACATCCCTCATTATCTCCTATGGTGTTTGAACTTGGTCCCGATTCCCGAAAGATGAATCGATTGCGGGTACTTTAGATTGAGCACGTTGGTCGTGAGGGAATCATAGCTGCTAACCCCCCCATGAAATAGAGGCCGTCGGCGCCGTTCCGGAATAGCAGATTGATGTCACTCCTGCTATCGACGGGAAAATAAAGGTTCCGAACCCCCACCTGGTAATCGGCGCCCTCGAATTGGATGGTCCGCAGCTCTTCAATCACGATTTTGCCGGTATCGCGCCTATCTTCCGGCATACCGTCACAAAAATTTAGTTGCTCGCTCGTCCAATAGTTGCCTTCGGCCATGGGCAGGAGAACATCACCGGCAGTGGTGAGGCAGTCCTTTTCACCATCGGAATCACCGGAATCGGTGAAGGGATCTTCACAGGCAGCCAACAGGAAGCAAAAGATGACAACACAGCCGGCAAACTTTGTCTGCATTAGCATGGACGTGATGTGCAATGGATATGAGCTTATGTCGTAGTATACGCTGTGTTTTCGTGCGATACAGGCATTAAGTATCCGAGTTTCCTCCCAGGGCGGTCCCACGCTAGACTCCGCATCGCTACGGGGGCCGAGGCAAGCATCAGTCAAAACGCGACCTTCTATCCAATCCCTTGCTCGCCGCCGTGCGTCTAGCTACACCAGAGAGAGGGGATCATCCGGCTCAATTCCCGAACGACTAGGGTTGTGGCTGGAATCGCCCGGGGAAATCATTTGCGGGATGATGGGTCAGTCTGGTTACTGCGCCGCCATCCACCTCTAAAAGGTAGACTTCGTAGTTGCCTTCCCGGTCTGAGCCGAACATGATCTGCGAGCCGTCTCCTGAGAATTCAGTGGGATAATCCTGGGCAGGATTATTTGTCAGGTTGCGCTCATCGCTCCCATCCACATTAATAACAAAAACCTCCTGATTGCCGCCCTCCCTGAGGGACATGAAGCCAATCCGCGACCCGTCAAGGGAAAACTGAGCCCCGAAGTTGTATACTATGCTAGTGGGCAGTTGTGTCCGCTCAGTCCCATCCGTATTCATTAAGTAATAATAGCCCCCATCTCCTTCAAAGAGAATCCTGGTCCCGTCCGGAGTAAACTGCGAATTAATGTGGAATGTAGTCTCATCCGGTCCACCCGTGAGCTGTCTGAGATTAGTTCCATCTGTACGCATGATGAAAATAGCAAAATTTTCAGCAAATTCAGGGTAGTTCGTGTCAAATACTATTTCTGATCCATTCGGCGAAAACCGGGGCTGAAATCCTGTGAGCTGACCGGGGGTCAGGTCAGTACGGTTGCTCCCATCGATGCCCATCATGTATATGTTTACCCCATCATCCTCTCCTTCGGACACATACACAATTTGCGTTCCGTCCGGCGATATCCGCGGCGCAAAGTCCAGCCCTTTACGATTGGTTAGATTTGTCTGGTTGCTGCCATCTATGTTCATGATAAAAATGTCAGCATCACCGCCGGCCGATGAGGCGTTCGATGAATATAGAATTTTTAGTCCATCCGGCGAAAACTGGGGTTCTGCATAGTCTATCGCATCTTCCGTCAGTCGCGTCTGATTACTTCCGTCTGCATCCATGATGTAGATTTGACGGCTACCATCACGATCTGAAACAAACACAATCTTGTGCGAGGAAAAATGTTCATCTGGTGCTTCGCAACCGGCCAGAAGCAGAAAGAAACCTGCGGCCAGGCCGGCAGCACGGTTCATCGGATGTGACATAGAGAAAATGTCCATGTGTATGGATTTAATAGTAAAATTTGCGTACTAAAGTTAAGCAAGTCAAGCGAAACACGGCAGACTGAATAGAGGTGATGTCAAATGGATATTGTCCTATGTTGTAGTGTACGCTATGTTTTAGTTTCAGGCAAGTACTCATCACCTGATTTTCCTCCCAATGTAGCCCCATGCTTGACTCCGAATCGCTACGGGGGCCTAGGCCAGTGTCAGCCAAAACTCGACTCTCCAGCCAATCCCTGGCCCCGCCGCCGCCGTGCGCCTGGCTACCCCCTGGCGAACTGCTTGCCGGCCGTCTGCACCCCCAGCCCCTCAACGAATTGAACGGTGAATTGCCCGGGCACAAATACTCTGCGTCCGCCATATTGATCGATCAGTACTGGTATCGCTCTCTTAACATCAGGACGTTGTCGAAGAGCCAACAAAATACCGTCAAAGGAGCTAGATATAGGGACTCCCAGCCGAGCATACCTAAGCCGGTCGAGGTTTTTACTTCGGATGTCCAACTGCATTTCCTGGCTCAGCGCAGCCAGTGCCTGGTCCGTGATGCCATCTCCGAACTTTACCAGGATTTCATCGTTACTCTGCACCAGGTGAATTCGTTCCCCAACATACTTTGCGTCGTAGAAATAGTCCTGAGCAGCTACCGGGGCTGCGAGCAGAACCAAGATCAACGCGGCATGTAAAGGTCTCAGTCTCTGCATGTCCATAACAGTTCCTTTCATGGATTTTATATCACTCGGCGATATTGATTAGCGCCGGTACTAACCGCTTGTATAATGACCTAGTGAAGAACCCATTATGAAGCCCATTGTCGTTTAGGTCACCTCCGAAGAAATTGACTGGATAGGTCCAATCCGCGACATATCCGGCGAATACCTGATAGGTTTTTCCTTTTTCAATGACGCCAGCCTCGAACAGCCAATCCAGTTCAATAATGGGGTTAAAGGAGGGTATTTCGTACACGGCTGTTTCCAGCTGTGTGTGTCCCGGTGGCAGCACCCTGCCGTCGAAAGCTGGTTGGCCGCCTCCTCCGAAGACGTAACCTGCTAAACCTCTATCACCCCCATCCACCAGCACGAGCTCTCCTTCTTCCGCCAGGGCGTACCCTCCATAGGTAATCGGCCTGGTTCTGCTAACCACGATAAGGGTATCATTGGTGAGGTTGGTGGCCTTAAACGCTACCCAGATCGTATCATCCACCGCGAACTCCGTGCGCTCGAGCACCACTTCGAATGCCAGTTGCTGGGTCAGGTGCAGCGCCCTCAGCGGCTGCGCGGGTCTGCCCTCACTGACGGTAATCGTGTCCCTTGCCAGGGCGTAATAGGGATATTCCGCCGTCACCACCCAATCCCCATCCTCTAAGCGGGGAAGGGCATAGGTGCCCCGGATATCGGTGGCCACGTAGCCCGTGCTTTCGCCTCCGAATCTTTGCGGCTCGCTTACTGGGAGCCAGCTCACCATAAGAGCACTATGATCGGTCTGGTTTTCAAGGGTGGCCTCCCCCAGGAGCAGGGCATCAGCGACGCGAACTTCAGCTTCACCAAACGAATCCCCCACCGTGGCTCGGACCACGGTTTCACCTTCGCCGTTGCCCTGAACCAGCCCCTCGTCAATCAGAGTGAGGATGGCAGGAGCCGCCACGCTCCACTTTATGGACGGGTTTGCCAACGGCAGACCGTCTTCGCCAAGCACGGCAACTTGCAACTGCAGTGTTTCGCCGATTGCGATGTTGAGTTGTTCAGGAGAAATGGTGACAGCCGCTGCCCGGGGGCCATTACTGCCATTTGTGGGCAGCTCGCATCCCACGAGGCCCAACAAGGCCAGGAAGAGGGCAAGGAGGCGTGTGATGGGTAGAGTCATGTGACTTTCTCGGTCAGCGGTCCTATAATAAGGGCATTGCAGGCGTTTGTCAAGTGATCATAGACACGCGGCAGGGCGCCTTACCCACCGCCGTGCGCCTGGCTATCCCCTGGCGAACTGCTTGCCGGCCGTCTGCACCACCAGCCCCTTCATCTCCAGGTGCAGGAGCAGCCCCAACAGCTCGGAGACGTCCAGCCGCAGGTCTTCAGCCATGCGGTCCACCGGCACCGGCTCGCGCTGCAGGTAGTCTACAATATCGCGCTCAGAACCGGCCAGGTCGGCCTCCCGCAACAGGTCAAACTGCTGGCCGGGTTGCGCGGAGTAGGGCGGTTTCAATTCGAAAAGGATGTCCTCCACCCTGGTGACGAGTTTGGCCCCCTTCTGGATCAGCTCGTGGCACCCGGCCGAGCGCTGGCTGTCCACCGGGCCCGGCAGGGCATAGACTTCACGGTCCTGGTCCAGGGAATGGTAGGCGGTGATGAGGGCGCCGCTGCCACGGCCTGCCTCCACCACCAGAGTCCCCAGGGCCAGTCCGCTGATAATGCGATTGCGCTGGGGAAAATGGTGGCCGTCCGGGCCAGTGCCTAGAGGGTATTCCGACAGCGCCAAGCCCTGCTCCAGGAGGGACCGGTACAGCTGGCGGTTCTCCGCGGGATAGACCACATCTACGCCGCAGCCCAGCACGGCCACGGTGGTGCCGCCGGTTTCGATGGCGGCGCGGTGGGCGGCCGTGTCGATGCCCCGGGCAAAGCCGCTCACGATACCCAGCCCCGCGGCCACCAGCTCGTGACTGAGCCGCCGGGCCTGCTCGCGACCGTAGGTGCTGGGCTTGCGGGTGCCCACCACTGCAATGAAGTCCCCAGACAGATCGCCTGATCCCCGGACAAACAGCCCCGCCGGGGCGTCATAGAGGCTGCGCAGCTGGGCAGGATAGTCGTCGTGCCAATAGTGAACATAGCGCGCGCCCAATGGCGGGAGCTCCGCCAGCTGCCTGGCGCCGGTGCCCGAGTCGATGGCCCTGACGTTGTCCGCCAGGGTCCTGGAAATGCCCTCTACCGACGTGAGATCACAGGCCAGGAGGTCGGCCCAGCCGGACACATCGGGGAAGTGGCTGAGGATGGCCCGCACCTTGCGCGACCCCAGGCCGGGAACCTCGCCCAAGGTAATGACGACATCGTCAGGCAGCATGGGTGGTCAGGCCGTGCGAGTCGGCGCCGGAATGGGGAGCTCGCTCCCGCGACCGCTGGAGCTCCGCGTCGATGCGCTGCACGAGCTCGGGCAGCCCCTCACCGGTGACGGCGGAAATGGCCAGCAACCTATGGCCTGCGCGCTCCAAGGCCGCGGTGTCAGGGGTTTGCTGCCAGGCGTCTTGTTTGGTGAGCACCACCAGCGCTTCCCGGTCCAGGAGCTCCACCGCGTAGGTGGCCAGCTCCTGCCGGAGTACATCCAGCTGGGCCTCCACCGGCTCGGGCAGGGTGGCGTCGATGAGAAAGAGCAGCAGACGGGTGCGCTCCACATGGCGCAAGAACTGTAGCCCCAGCCCCTTGCCGCGGCTGGCCCCCTCGATAAGGCCGGGGATATCGGCCATGACGAAGCTGCGATAGTCCCCCACCTTCACAATACCCAGGTTGGGCTCGAGGGTAGTGAAGGGGTAGTCGGCGATCTTCGGCCGGGCCCTGGAAAGGCGCGACAGGAGGGTGCTCTTGCCGGCGTTGGGAAAGCCCACCAGCCCCACATCGGCCAGCACTTTCAGCTCCAGATCGATGTCCCGCTGCTCCCCCGGCGCACCATCAGTTGCCTCGTGGGGCGCCTGGTTGGTGGGCGACTTGAAATGGGCGTTGCCGAAACCTCCCCGGCCGCCCCGGGCCGCCAAGTAGGTCTGTCCCGGCTCGGTGAGATCGGCCAGCGGCTGGCGCGTGCCGGCGTCCCTGACCAGGGTGCCCGGCGGCACGCGGACGGTCACGGCAGCCCCCACCGCACCCTGCTTATTGCCGCCGCCACCATGCTGCCCCCGCTTAGCCCGGTAGCGCCGGTGGTAGCGCACATCCCGCAGGGTGCCCAGCTGGGGGTCCACCAGCAAGATAACGTCGCCGCCGCGCCCGCCGTTGCCCCCGGAGGGCCCACCCTTGGGGACGAACTTCTCCCGGCGGAAAGCGATGAGGCCGTGGCCGCCATCCCCGGCCTTCACGGTGATACGGGCGGAGTCGATAAACATGGGGGAAGTTAAAGCCAGATTGTTGTTTGGAAAACAGCCAGCCACAGGGGCCAATTTGGCTCCACGAGGCCGGGCCACCGCCGTTGGCGGGGCGAAGCGACCCCCCGCATCCCGATGGATCGGGACAAGTTCCGGCGGGGTGAACCCCTCCCCCCCTGCCGGTATCACGCCCACCGACGGCATAGGTGATACCAAAGTGATACCAAAGTGATACCGAAGCGATACCGAAGCGATACCGAAGCGATACCAAGACGACCCCCATCCGGCCGCTTCAGACCGGTGGCAGAGGCGCAGGAGACCTCACCCCCGTCCCGAAGCATCGGGACGCCCCGCTCCTATAGGCGAGGGGGAAAGAAGCGCGGGGGTCGTGGTGGGACTGGCGGTCAAGTTGTCAAAGAGCCGAGGCCCGCCGCCGCC
>JADFSS010000081.1 GCA_022560655.1 Candidatus Neomarinimicrobiota bacterium | reverse complement strand
GACGTGCAGGATGTGATTCAATCAGCTGTGGGCGGCATGAACGTGAGCTATACGGTAGAGGGGCTTGCGCGCTATCCCATTAATGTCCGCTACGGCCGGGAGCTGCGTGACAGCATTGAGAAGCTCCGCCGCGTACTGGTTGCCACCCCCAGCGGGGCACAAATCCCCATTGGCCAGGTGGCGGAAATCAAGGTGCGGAAGGGTGCTTCCGTGATCAAGAGCGAGAACGCCCGAAAAACAGCCTGGGTCCATGTAGATATCACCGGGATCGACGTAGGCACCTACGTGCGGCAGGCCCGCAAGGCCGTGGCCGCGGAACTACGGGTGCCCGAAGGGTACTCGCTGGTGTGGAGCGGCCAATACGAATATATGCAGCGGGCGAGCCGGCGGCTTAAGGTGGTGGTACCCATAACGCTGCTGATTATATTCCTGCTCCTGTACCTGAACTTCAGGAACCTCCCTGAGAGCCTCATCGTCATGCTATCCCTCCCCTTTGCGCTGGTGGGCGGGCTCTGGTTCATCTATTTGCTGGGCTACAATTTGAGCGTCGCCGTGGGCGTCGGGTTTATCGCGCTGGCCGGCGTGGCCGCGGAAACGGGCGTGATCATGCTGATCTTCCTGGACCAGGCCTATGAGGCTCGCAAGGAGCGGGGCGAGATGAAATCGCTGCCCGAGCTGTACGCTGCCGTCATGGAGGGCGCCGTAGACCGGGTGCGCCCCAAGATGATGACAGTCACAGCCATCATGGCGGGTCTGCTGCCCATCTTGTGGGGCCACGGCACGGGCTCCCAGGTGATGAAACGTATCGCCGCCCCCATGGTAGGCGGTATGGTCACCTCCACGCTGCTGACGCTGCTGGTAATCCCGACGATCTACTATCTCTGGCGATCTGTTTCCGTGGGCAAATTGGAAAGGAGCAATGATGATTGAGTTGGACCGCTGCCATGACGGACGCGAGATGACCCGGCGGCGGCGGTTAAGAATCACATGGAGGAAGAATGGTAAAAGACATCAATGAATTCAGCGCATTAAGGCTGTTCCGGTTTGTAGCCTATGTCACGGCCGGAATCGCGCTATACCTGGCGGGTAGGGAGCTAAATAGTGCCAATCTTCAACTTGCCGCCATGTTCATGAGTATCGGGGGCGCCATCGGAGTTGTCCGGAATCTGATGAGGCTAAGGAGAGACTGAATCAGAACGAAGCCACTTAGACATGCATTGCTTTTCTAATGGGCTCCGGATACGGCCTTGCCTTCCGTAACGGAAGGCGGGAGAGATTAGGACCCTGGGCGGCTAAGGGCAGGACGTGGCCGGCGGGATATCAGGGGGGCCGCTTCAGTCGAGGCCTCGGCATATCCTTGGAAGCGCGAAATGTGTCTCCTAGTCTTAGACCCAAGCAGCTCGCTGGTAGCTACCCTCAGGGTGGCCAACAGCTGCGCAGGAGCTGGCCTTCGCCGGGAGAACGGCCAACTCAAGGGGCCGGTGGCTGAGCTTGCTCTGAAGGACCGCGTACTGAAAAAAGTCTGCGGGGCACGGACTGGGAATCGGACGTTATATGCGGGCGGGCCAACCGGAGAAGATGGAGACCATCCGCCTGTTGGAAGAGTTAAATCTGTCGGCCGGGCGAGCTCCGGAACATGTGGGTATCCACCGATCCACCTTCTACGACGGGTACCTCAGGTACAGCGAGGAAGGCTATGAAGGCGACGACCGCGCCATACCCGGGGCCGCTAGTTCTTGGACTGCCCCCGGCTCCTCATCTCCGCGGATAAAATGCCGCCTGAAAAAGGCCTGCAGCTCATCCAACGTAGAAACCATGACAGGCACTAGCACCAGGGTCAGAAAGGTGGCGAAGGTAAGCCCCGCGATAACGGCAATGGCCATGGGTCCCCACCAGGCCGATTGTTCGCCTCCCCAGTAAAGCTCCGGTTCGAGGCGCGAGTAGAGGCCAAAAAAATCAAAGTTCAGCCCAATGGCCAGCGGGACCAGCCCCAGGACTGTGGTTATGGCGGTAAGGATCACCGGCCGGAAACGAGTAATTCCGCCAGTCACCAGAGATTCCAGCTGGCCCATACCATCGCGCCGGCGAAGGGTGTTCACATAGTCAATCAGCACTATGGCATTGTTCACGACAATGCCGGCGAGGCTGATGACCCCTAGACCGGTCATGATGACACTGAAGGGCATGCGGAGAATCAGCAGCCCGATGAAAACACCGATGGTGGAGAGCAGGACACAACTGAGGATGATGATGGGTTTGAACACGGAATCGAATTGCGATATAAGAATCAAAGCGATCAGTAGGAGGGCCATCAAAAAGGCACCGCCGAGGAACTCCTCGGATTCCTGCTGGTCCTCTTGTTGTCCGGTGTAGCGTAGCTGGTAGCCCGCCGGCAGTGATGCCTCGAAGTCCGCCAGTTGCTGCCGGACCTCCCCGAGCACGGCGTTTTCGTTGTATCCTGGGCGCACATCGGAGGAGACGGTCACCACCCGCTCGAGGTTCTTGCGGTTCACATCGCCGGAGCCTAAGCCTACCCGCCACGTGGCGATGGAGGAAAGGGGGATCTGCTGTCCCTCATCATTTACGACGCTGAGGTCGCTGAGAGTATTCAGATCGTCGCGGTAGGGTTTGGCCAAGCGGACCATAATATCGTACTCGTCTTCCCCGTCCCGGTACTTGGACGCCTCGGTGCCGTTGATGGCGCTGCGGATGGTGTAGCCCACATCCCCCGTGTTGAGGCCATAGAGCGCAGCTTTGACTCTGTCTACCTCGATCACCAGTTCGGGTCGTGCGTCGGCCATGTCGCTCTCCAGCCCGTCCAGTTTGGCAAAGAGGGTGGAGCGCTCCAAGTGAGCGACGACCCGGTCACCCAACCGCTTCAAAACATCAGAGTCCTCCCCTGAGATTTCAATGTTGACAGGCGCACCGGTGGGCGGTCCGAAGCCGGGTTCTTCCACCGAGAACTTGGCTCCTGCAAGGCGATCATCCAGCATGGCCCGCATATCCTCCAGGGATTGGAAGCTGTCATAGGCCCGGTCCTGGATATCCACGAATTGCACCGCGATCGTGGCCATGTGAGTGCCACCCCGCGCGCCAAACCCCCCGGACAGGCTTGATCCTACCGTGCCCACCAGGGACTGATAGTCTGCCTGGCCCGGCAGTCGTTGCAGCTCCTCTTCGATACGCACGGCGATGTGGTTGGTCCGGTCTAGATTGGTGCCCAGGGGGGCTTCGACCTGGACGTAAGCGCTAAAGGGAGGGATGTTTTCAGGGAAGAATTCGACTCCGGCGTTGAACTTGCCGAAGACGACCATGACCAGAATCAGGGCCAGCACAGCATTCGCCAACATGATAATGCGGTGGCCCAGAGCCCAGCGGAGGCCTCGTTCGTAGATCTTCAGGATTGCAGGCATAGAACGCGTCATGAACCAGTGTCCCACCGGATGAAGCAGGTAATGATTCAGCAGATAGAACACACCCGCCGTCCCGGTCAACAATAGGGTGGTGAGCCAGTTGGTGAGCAGTCCCAGCAACAATGCCAGGGCGGCGGCGCCCCACAGAGCCATACGCATGGAGCGGGTCAGTTTTGTCGTTCGGGCCCCTTCCGGCTCCAGCCACAGCGAGCACAGAGTGGGGACGATTACCAGTCCCACGAATAAGGACGAACTGAGGGTGATGATCAAGGTGATGGGCAGAAATTTCATGAACTCTCCCACGATGCCGGGCCAGAAGGCCAGCGGGAGAAAGGCCGCCACCGTGGTGGCGGTGGAGGCGATGATGGGCATGGCCACTTCGCCCGGGGCCAACTTGGCGGCGGTCACTTTGTCGTAGCCCTGTTCCCGAAAGCGGTAGGTATTCTCCACCACAACGATGGCATTATCCACCAGCATGCCCAGCACCAAGATGAGGCTAAAGAGAACCACGAAGTTCATGGTAAACCCGGCCAGTTGGATGATGCTGAACGAAAGCAGCATGGATAGGGGAATGGCCAGTCCCACGAATGCTGCCGTCCGCACGCCCAGGAAAAAGAGCAGCACCGCCACCACCAGGATCAGTCCCGAGATAATGCTATTTTCCAGATTGTTCACCATGTCCTTGACATCTTCAGACTGGTCCGAAGTGATCTTCACCCGCGTGCCCGGCGGGAAATCGGGTTCCGCCTGGAGGATGATCTGCCGGACTAACTCGACCGTCTTGATAATATTTTCACCGCTACGTTTACTCACCGCCAGAGATACAACCGGGGAGCGATCCAGTCGGGCGTAGGAGTCCCGCTCTTTAAAGCCAAAATCAACGGTGGCTAAGTCACGCACGTAAATGGGCCGACCTCGTCGGGTCATCACCACCAGGTCAGCTATGGCCTCCGTAGCGGTGAACTCGCCCGGCACACGCACCAGGTATTTCATTGCCCCCACGTCAATAGCGCCGCCGGGCGTCGTCACGTTTTCATCCCGGATTGCGTTAATGACATCGTCAAAGGAGAGATCGTAATACTTGAGTTTGGTCAGGTCCACATCAACCTGGACCTCGCGCTCCAGCCCACCGGAAAGGGTCACCTCCAGCACGCTGGGAATTTGCTTCAGGTCGTCCTGGAGATTTTCCGCCACCTCACGCAGCCGGACCAGGCTGTAATCGCCGGAGATGTTGACCTGCATGATGGGAAACTCGGCCAGATTGATCTCGAAAATGCGCGGGTCTTCGGCTGCGCTGGGCAGTTTTGACTTGGCTAAATCAACACGCTCGCGCACCTTCTGGAGGGCTTCGTCCATATCCGCGCCGGCTACGAATTCAACGGTGATGCTGGAGTAACCTTCGACCGACACGGAGGAGATTTCGTCAACATCCGTGATGGTGTTGAGTTCTTCTTCCAGGGGCCGGGTGATGAGTGTTTCAATATCGCCGGGGGCGACGCCGGGGTAGATGGTGTTCACGACGAGAATAGGGATGACGATTTCAGGAGCCGATTCCTTGGGAACCGTAATATAGGATCTCAGGCCGAGAAGAATGATGATCCCGGTAAGCACCAGTATGCTGGTGGGGTGGTCAATGGCGAAGGAGGTAAGTCTAAACTCCCGGAAGACTCGTGAACCGTGGTCGGTGTCGGCCATCAATTATCCTGTGGGGCGGTTCCAGGGAGAGGGGCCTTCCCAGCCAGCTCCTCACTGCCCAGGTTGATGATGCGGATGGCGACCCCGTTATCTACCTGGTGGTGGCCCAAAGTAATGAGGAGGTCGCCTACACTTAGCCCCCTCTGCACCACGACCTGATTTCCTTGTGCCGATCCCAGCGTGACCTCCCGACTGGCAGCGAAGTAGTGGCCCTGGTTATTCTCCGCCACGTAGACGATGTAGCCGTCTTCGGTCCGTTCTACCACTTGCCGGGGCAGGATGATCACCTCCGTGAGGTGTTCCCTCACCAGTTGCAGATTGGCCAACATCCGGGGTTTGATTTGGTGCCGGGGATTATCCAGAATGACCTCGATGGGAAAAGTCCGGCTGCCGGCATCCACCGCGCTACCCACATAGCTAATGCGTCCGGCGAACCGGCGGTCGGGCAGTATATCAATGGTGATCCAGGCACTATCGCCCGGCTGTACCGAGAGCGAAAATCGTTCTGGGACCCCGCCGATGATTTTTACTTTATCAGTACTTATGATGCCCACCAGAGGAGCTCCCGCGACGGCCATTTCGCCCACTTCCAGATACTGTTCATCAAATATGCCGCTCAGGGGTGCCCGTACGGTGGTGTTGGCCAGCCGGGTCTCGAGCATGTTGAGTCGGGCGGCGGTAGCATCGGCCCGGGATTTGGCCTCCAGGTAAACCAGCTCGCTGCCGATTTTTTCATTTTGCCACAGCTCCCGTTGTCGCTTGAATTGTTCCTGCGCCACGTTAGCCACTGCCCAGGCCTCCTTAACTTGCGCAGCCAGAATATCGTCTTTCAGTTTGGCGATGGGTTGGTCCTTCCGCACCGGGGCGCCCTTGTCCACAAAGAACTGCTTGATCACGCCACTCTCTTCCCCCGCGACCGTCACGTCATGCAAGGCCTCGACTTCGCCGATAATGCGGATATAATTGGTGAAGTCGGAGGTGGTCACGGGGTCCACCTCTACGTTGACGATCCGGCTGCTAGGGGCGGTTTTCGCCGGCTCGGAGGTACCGGGGTTCCCGGCGGATTCCTCGGCTGGGGAACACGCTGCCATCATCAGGGCCACACCGACGCCCAAGAAAGGCATTAGATAGCGGGGAAAATCGTGGTTCCCCACAATCCAGGGCCTGGTTATGATACTCTGTCTCAACGGTGTACTAGCTCCCTGATCTGAGTTGAGCTGTCATGATACGTGTATTGACCCTCACCCTCTAGCTCGTCCACAGAAACCGGCACGGCCCCAATGGCAGCCTCCAGCCGGGTTCGCACCGTAAGATAGTCAAAGACGGTGCGGGAGTAGTTGAACTCTGATTGCCGCAGGGCTACCTCAGCGTCGGTGATCTGCAGCTGGGACCCTATCCCGGTGCGATAGTGGGCCGTTGCGATCTCGTATCCCCGACCGGCCTGCTCCACTGCCCGGTGGTGACTCTCGGCCCGCAAGCGAGCGTCCGCCAGGTTTGACAGCAGTGTGAGCAGCTGGCTTTCCACCTCTAGCTCCTGCCGCTGCCGCCGAAACTCGCTCCGCCGCACCGTGGCTCGCAGCTGCTGCATGCGCGCATTCCTGGCAAAACCAGTGAACAGGGGAACCTCCACGTTGATGCCGGCGACGGCAAAATCGGTCCGCTGATTTGGGTTTTCGCCGAAGAAATCAAGGGTTCCGTTTTCCTGTGCAGTCAGGTTGTAATTGTAAAAGATCGACAAAGTGGGGAAGTATTCCGCCCGTTGAGCCGACAGCCGGGCTTCTTCCAGAGCGATACTGATGTTTATCTGCCGTAGATCGCTGCGGTCCTGGAGGGCCTGCTCGTACACCTGCTGAAACTGGAGTGGATCACCGTCACTCAGGCCAACGTGCCGCAGTAGGACCCGGTTGCCAGGCGTGTTGCGAGCCGCTACCTGAAGGTCCAGATCGTTGAGACTACCTTCAAGTGTAATGTCCAATTTCGGTGAAAGTCCCAGCTCCACCAGCAGGTTGCGGCGAGCCGTCGCTGCGTCCATGCGCGCCCGGTGGTAGTCCGACTCCAAGTTTGACACCTGCACTTCCAGGCGCAGGACATCGTAGTCACCGACCATACCCGACCGATTCAGAGCCCGGGATTCCTCTAGCGATAGGCGGACTCGTTGCAGACTTTTCTCCGTCAGCTGAACTTCCTCGGTACTGAGGAGTGCCGTGAGATAAGCCTGGCGCACACGAGAGATCACTTGCTGGGTGGTCCCGCGCAACAGTTCCGTCTGCAGCTGTCGCACGCGACTTGCGGCGCCTAACCCGATGAAGGCTCCCATATTGAACAGGGGCTGGCTCAGGGTCACTCCAACGCCCCAGAGGTTGTCCGCACCGATAGTGATAAGTGTATCCCCGAAGAAAAAGCTCTGTTTGATGACGCTCCGTGAATAGGATGCTTTCGTTGAAAGGCGGGGCAGCACGTTGCTCCAGGCTTCCCTGACCTGCCCGTTTGCAATGCGCAGGCTGAGCTGCGCCTCCTGCAAGGCGGGACTGTGTTCCAGGGCCACGGCGATGGCCCGTTTTAGCGTGTAGTGTGTGTCCCGGGGATCGGAAAAATCGCTGCCCTTACCGACCTGCGCCGACCAAAGTAGCAGAATAGCCATCGAAAATGGCGCTGTTTGTCGAACAGTATTGCGTTTGATCATCTCTTCGCCTCAAATCCGGGTGCTTTGAATTTCATCCTTTAAGGTTGCGATATGATCCAGCCGTTGGGCAGGCATGCCCTGAGGCCAATCGGCCGGGCAGCAGGGACAGCTGCGGCTACGACTTCCCCAGGCCGGTGAGCAGTGCTTCTTCCAAAAAAGCCGCCTTGTCCTTCAGCGGCCCACTGGCTCCGTCCTCCATCCAGCAGTGAACCTGGGAATTGACGGCGCCCAGAACCAGATAAGCTGCATTCCGGGAATCCACCCGGCGGAAGGAGCCCGAGGCGATGCCCTCATCGAATATTTGCTCCAGTAGCCCGATAATCTTCCGAAAAATTTCCAAAAATTCATTGCGCGAGGCCTCACTGGAGCGGGACATGAGCCGACGCCGCTCAGTATAAAAAATGTGGAAAAGCGTTTTGTTGGATTCGAAAAAAGAGAGGATGGTCAGGATGGTCGTCCGCAGCTTGCCTACCGGGTCGCGGGGAGCCTCGATCGCCTCCTGGACGGCGTCTACCAGCATCTGAAATCCTCGCTGGAGGATGTTCCGCAGGATGTCGCCCTTGTTCTCAAAGTGGGTGTATAGGGTACCCTTGCCAAACCCGGCGGCCGATGCAATGTCATCCAAGGTGGTCTTTTCAAACCCCTTTTCGGCGAAGAGGGCTGTGGCCGCCTCAAGAATATCGTGCCGGTCTTCAATCCTCCTCCTTTCTTTCCGAGATAGGCCGTCCAATGGCATCACGTCAATAATTTGAGACGCATCAGTCATAATGTGACATCCTGGTCGAAATTCGGACAATGCGTTCAAATACGCAAGTATTAATTTCGGTGGAAGGCAGACATGGAGAATGCCATAGGGCCATCGCTCACCGCGCGGCACAACCGTGATCACAGGCTAAAACGATTGAATGCGCTTTTTAGAAGTGGCTAACAGTACGTCGTCAG
>JADFSS010000080.1 GCA_022560655.1 Candidatus Neomarinimicrobiota bacterium | reverse complement strand
CAGCCCTACCTCGGCCATGACCCGCACCGCCAGGGGATGGACCTGGTCAAGCGGGAAGGTGCCGGCGGAGGTCACCTCCCAATCGGGCTGCAGCCGACGGAGGGTGGCCGCGGCCATCTGTGAGCGGCAAGAATTGCCGGTGCAGAGTACAAGGATGCGCATGGGAAGGCAAGTTTCGAATTCAAAGTTAAATGTTCAAAGTTTCAAGTTCACGCTTCATGATTCACGTTTCTGTGATCAGCCTTCAGTATTCAGCCCTCGGCTGCCCCTCCAGTAACCAATATCCAACATCCAACAATCCGAAACGCGAAACTCGGAACCCCCGCCTTCCTGTCCCGACCTCGTGTCGGGAGGGCGGCCCCTGCGTCAAACCCCGCCCTTCCAGGGGCGTCGCTCCGGCCCTACCTTCCATCCCCGCTCTTTGACATCGGCGACGCCGGCCCAAGGGCCCCCCACGCCCATTCTAAGCCTCGCCCTAAGGCTCTCGAAGGGCGCAGCGAGGAATCTCCTCTGCGCCGCCAGCCCCCGTCGTCCGTAGGGGCGTAATGCCTTACGCCCCTACCGCTGACCCGCACAAAGGGGCCACGTTTGGGCCATGTTTGGGCCACCCTCTCCGTCGGTGAAGGTGGCCCCGGCAGGGGGGAGGGGTCCACCCCGCCAACGGGCGATCAGCAGTCGTGGTAGAGTTCGAATTCGAAGGGGTGTGGCCGCTGGCGCATCATGTCCACCTCCTCCCGCCGCTTGTAATCAATGAAAGTCTCGATGAGGTCGGCCGTGAAGACATCGCCCTTAAGCAACCACGCGTTGTCGGCCTCCAGCGCGTCCAGGGCGCTGTCCAGGCTCATAGGGGCGGTGACGACGCCCTCCAAGTCCCGGGCGGAGGTGAAGAAAATGTCCTGATCGAAGGGCTTGCCGGGATCGATCTTGTTTTGGATGCCGTCCAGGCCGGCCATGATCAGCGCCGCGAAGCCCAGGTAGGCGTTGCACGAATTATCGGGTGTGCGGAACTCAATGCGCTTGGTCTGGGGGTTGCTGGAGTAGGTGGGGATGCGGATGGCCGCGGAGCGGTTGCGCGCCGAATAGGCCATATTCACCGGCGCCTCGAATCCGGGCACCAGCCGCTTGTAACTGTTGGTGGTGGGGTTGGTGATGGCAATCAGCGCCCGGGCGTGCTTCACCAGTCCACCCACAAAGTGCAGGGCCAGGTCCGACAGACCGCCGTAGACGTCGCCGGCAAACAGATTGGTCTCGCCCATCCAGATGGAGATATGGACGTGCATGCCCGAGCCGTTGTCGTTGAACACGGGCTTGGGCATAAAGGTGGCTGTCTTGCCGTAGGCGCGGGCGGTGTTCTTGACGACGTACTTGAACCACTGCAGGTTGTCGGCCATGTCGACGAGGGACTGAAAGCGCATGTCGATCTCGCACTGACCGGCAGAGGCCACTTCGTGGTGCAGGGCCTCCACTTCGATACCCATAGCCTCCAGGGTTTGGGCCACATCGGCACGATAGTCCTGCAGCGTATCAGCGGGCGGTGTGGGGAAATAGCCCCCTTTGGCGCGAATCTTGAAGGCCAGGTTGCCCAGATCGGACTCCTTGCCGCTGTTCCAGTGGGCCTCGCTGGAGTTGATGGTGTAAGCCGCGCCGGAGCCGTCGGTGGGGTTGGAAAAGCGAATCTCATCAAAGACGAAGAACTCGGCCTCCGGGCCAAAATAGGCCTGGTCGCCGATGCCGGTGGAGCGTAGGTAGTCGATGCATTTCTTGGCCACGGTGCGGGGATCGCGATGGTAGACCTCCCGGGTCACGGTATCAATGATGTCGCAGATCATCACCAGGGTCTTATGCTTGAAGAAGGGGTCGATGCGGGCGGTCTTGGGATCGGGCAACACCAGCATGTCGCTCTCGTGGATCTCTTTCCAGGTGCGGATGGAGGAGCCGTCAAAGCCCACGCCATCGACAAAAACCGACCTGCTGAGCTGGCCCACGGGGGTGGTGAAATGGTGCCAGGTGCCCTGGATATCGATGAAGCGATAGTCAATATTTTCAATGCCCTCGTCCACCACACGATGCAGGATGCTGGCGGGTGTCTGGGGCCCATCCTGAGAGGCGGCGACGCCGCCGTCTTTGACCGGTTTCATTACGTCAGCTGAGGCCATGTGCGCTCCTTTCAACGGTTAGCGGGATGATCCTTGATGTGGGCTGCAGGCACCCGAACCACCCCGTTCCGCTTGTAGTGAGACAGGATGATGCGGGTCTCGGTGCGGCTGACGCCGGGCCAGGCCTGAATCTGTCCCAATAGCGTCTCCAGCGTGGCGGTGTTCTCCGTGCGCACCAGCAGCAGGTGGGACCCGCCGCCGGTGATACTCATGCAGGACAGTACGTCGGGGTGCGCCCGTGCGGACTCGATGACCTCCCGGTAGTGGGCCGAGCTCTCGCTGATGAGGATGATGTAGGCGCCCACATCCATGCCGATCCGCTTGGGATCGACCGTGGCGTGGAAGCCCTGGATGATACCCCCCTCCTGCAGCTTTTTGATGCGCTCGGCCACCGCCGGGACTGACAGCCCCACCTGCTGTGCCAGGTCGCTGGTGGTTTGACGGCCGTCGGCTTGAAGGTTTTCGATGATCTGTTTGTCGATATGGTCCAGCATGGGCGCCTCAAGTGTACCATTCCCATATCGGCCATGGCAAGAATATTTTAAGTAAGGTTGTGATTTAGCCTAAAATATTTACTGATTCGTGCAGACGGCCTAACGATTGGAGTTTCGTGGGCGACAGGCGGGTGACACAGGGGTGCGGCGGTCCAGGGGGCTGTCCCTCCGCACTTGCGCAGGTTGATTTCGACGCACTATATTGTTCCCGCGCGATGCGGCCCGCACTGGGTGCCGTACAAAACCAGCGAACGGACCTACTAGGTCGAACTTCTACGCGACGACGCCATGGGTCCGCTGTTTCCTGCGACGGTGGAGGCGGGGGAAGGACGCAAGGCGATTGTAGGCAGTGAATAGTGAGGGATGCCAGCAACGAATCATGAGGCAATACGGACAGCGCAGCAGGAACGGGGCCATCATCATGACCAGCTTCTGCTTGGCACTGCTCCCGGTCACGCTGAGTGCTGAGCAAGGGCAACCCGACCGCTTTGGTCACAAATTTGGCATAGGCGTAAACAGTGTGTGGGGTGCTGAGGTGGGCGGTAACCCAATACGTCTGCCAACCCCGGGATTCACGGCAGGGGTCTTCTTCCATTACGATCTAGGGCCACGCTGGTCATTCGGATTTGAACTTTTGGTGAATCAAAAAGGGTGGCAGCGAAGGGGAAATGCAGCCTTTCCCAGGAGCCGAATCAGTCAGTATTATGCTGACCTCCCACTGCTGCTCCTATTCGGGAACCGGGCTGGCGATACGATCTACTTCGGCTTCTATAACGGTATACCCATGGGGGGATTCACTAGCTCAATCACGAATTTCTGGAGAGGCCAGCCGGCAAATATCGGTCTAGCCTGGGACGGTGGCTATCTCTTGGGGGTCAACAGACAGATCTCCGGTTTTCAGCTCGATTTGCGATTGACCGCCAGTGAGCCATTCCTAAGAATTCACGGAAATATACACAACGTTCAGGTGAGAATCATGTTGGCCCGAGTGATTGAGTTATAGCAGGGGCAGGTGAAACCTACTGAACCACCAGCTGCGGCCCCTCCACCGCCCCGTCACCGATGGTGAGCGCGGACAGCAGTCGGGCGGCGGCGGCCTCCACCTTGCTCCGGTCCGCGCCGAATACGCGGCCCAGTTCGTCGCCCGCATGCACCCGGTCGCCGATCTTTAGCTCCAGCACAAACCCGGCGCTGGGATCGAGACTGTCGCCCTGGCGCTGGCGGCCCGCACCGGCAGTGATGAGGGCCAGGCCGCAGCGGTAGGTGTCCACCGCATGGAGGATGCCGCTGCGGGACGCGGAGAGGGGTGCGGTGTGCGCCGGGCGGTGGGTGGCGGGGTCGCTGAGGGCGGCCACGGCGCCACCCTGGGCGGCCACCAGTTGGTCGAATTTTTCCCGGGCGCGGCCTGAGCTCAACGCTGTCGACACGGCTGCTTCTGCAGTGGAGCGGCCAGCCAGTGTCAGGATGTCTGCCGCCAGGACGGTTGTGAGGCGCACCAGATCGGGGGGGCCGCCCCCTTCCAGCACCGCCAGCGCCTCCCGCACCTCGCACCACAGCCCGGCGGTCCGGCCCAGGGGCTGGTTCATATCGGTGATGCGGGCCACGGTTTCAACGCCGAAGTCGGCGCCGGTCTGCTGCAGAGCCTCCGCCAGGGCACGCGCCTCATCCAGGGTGGCCATAAAGGCGCCACTGCCCCATTTTACGTCCAGCACCAAGCCCTGAATGCCCTCGGCGATTTTCTTGCTCATGATGCTGCCGCAGATCAGCGGCAGGGATTCCACGGTGGCCGTGACGTCGCGCAGGGCGTACATTTTCCGGTCGGCAGGGACAATTTCATCGGTCTGGCTCATGATGGCGACCCCCACCTCGCCCACCTGGCGCTGGAAGGCGTCGAGCTCGAGGTTCGTTCCGAAGCCGGGGATGGACTCCAGTTTGTCCAGGGTGCCGCCGGTGTGGCCGAGCCCCCGGCCGGAGATCATGGGCACATAGACGCCACAGGCGGCCACCAGCGGGGCGAGGATGAGCGAGACCTTGTCGCCCACCCCGCCGGTGCTGTGCTTGTCCGCCACGTAGCCGTCCAGGGCGGAGAAGTCGAGGCGGCGGCCGGAAGCGACCATCGCGGCCACCAGGGCCTGGCGCTCGCTGCCGGTCATGCCCTTGAAATAGACCGCCATGAGCCAGGCGGCGAGTTGCTCATCGGGCACGCTGCCGTTGGCGAAGCCGTCCACCAGCCAGGCTATTTCAGCGCCGGAGAGCGGTATGCCTTGTTGCTGCTTGTGGATCAGCTCGTAGGCGATCACGGCGTGTTCTGAGCCGGGGCCAAATAGCGTTGGGCGTACTGGACGTAGAGCTCGGCCCGCTCCACTATATCGGCGTACTCAGCTGCGGTAACCTCGCGGCGAAACCTGGCCGGTACGCCGGCATAGAGCGATCTCGGCGGCACCTGCGTCCCCGGCACCACCACGGCCCCTCCGGCAATGAGGGCGCCTTCCCCCACCTCCACGCCATCCATGATGACGGCCCCCATGCCGATGAGACAGCGGGAGGCGATGACGCAGCCATGGACAATGGCGCCGTGGCCCACCGTCACCTCATCGCCCACCTCAGTGGGATAGAGGTCGGTCGTGACGTGGATGGTGCAGTTGTCCTGAATGTTGGTGCGCCGTCCAATGGAAATGTGGTGCATGTCGCCCCGTGCCACGGCACCGAACCAGATGCTGGCCTCCGCGCCCAACTCCACCTGGCCGATAACGTCAGCAGAGGGTGCCACGAAGGCACTGACGGGGATGACCGGCCGGTGGCCGTCAAAAGGGAGGATCACGGCTCCAGCCCGGCCGTGGCCCTGCGGCGCAAGAGGTCCAGAAATCCAAGGCGCCAAACGCGGTTCTCGGACCGGATGAGTCCCAGGAGCAGAATCCCCACGAAGGCGAGTAGAATGTTGGGGGACCACATACCGAGTATGGGCGAGACCAGGCCCCGGTCGGCGAGCTCCTCCCCGGCGATGAGCAGGCCCCAATAGACCACGAAAAAGCCCAGGCTTAGGGCGGTGGCCACCGCAAATCCGCCGCGCCGGGCCATGATGCCCAAGGGCGCCCCCACCAGTACGAAAACGATGCAGGCGAAGGGGAGGGAGAACTTCTTGTGAATTTCCACACGGTAGCGGTTGATCCCCCTGACGTAGCTGGCCACCAGGTTGAAATCGCCCCCCAGGCCGCGCCGGAGGTTCGTGGCCCGGCGCATGAGGCGGGCAGAATCGCCACGGGTGAGGCTGGCGCTGTCGGCGATGGCTGCCTGCCAGCGCTCCGCCGCGCTGAGGGCCGCGGTGCGGGTCACCTCAGCGGTAAGGGCAAAGGGGGTCTGGGAGGCGATGCGGGCAGCGACGCGGCGCTTCACGTTGGCGATTTTCTCGCGGTAGGCAGCGATCTTGCCCTGCATCATGGCAATGGTCATTTCCCGGTCGCCGCGAAGATTGCTCTCGCGTCGCTCCAAGTAGAGGTTGTCCACCGGTACCACGATGCGGTGGCGCTTAAACTTCAGGCGGCGATACTCGTCATAGTTGGGCAGGGAAAGTTCGTGAATCTCGCCATCCTCCAGGTAAAGCAAGATGGCGTCATCGATGGTCTGCATGGTACCCCGGTCGGCGAAAATGGTCATCTGGCGAGTGCGGTTGTCCTTGCTGTAGATGAGGATGTCGCGGAACTCGGTTCCTACCCTGCCGCGCACCAGCATGCTGTAGGAGGGCAGGTCGTCCACGAAATAGCCCACCTCCACGGCCACATCGGGCCGTTTGCGGTTGATGTCGGCGGAGAGGATGCGGGCCCTGTGATTGGCCTCGGGCAGGACCTGATTGTTAAACACGATGAGGACCAGACAGATGATGGCGCCAAAGATGAGGGCCGGCCTGAGGATGGAGGCGTAGCTGAGCCCCGCCACCCGCATGGCGGTGATCTCGTTGTCGTGGGTGAGCCGCCCGAAGGCCATGAGGGTAGCCACCAGCACCGCCATGGGGACCGCCAGGGCGGCGATCCAAGCCAGGTTCAGGACCACATACTCCAGCAGGACGCCCACGCCGAGTCCCTTGCCTAGGAAGCGGTCGAGGGCGCGTAGGAGGAAGTTGGTGAGCAGGACAAAGAGCAGCACCAGGAGCGCAAAGGTAAACGGCAGCAGGTGCTCGGTGAGGATATAGCGGTGAAAAATCTTCACCCGTGGAACTTACTGACTGGACTGGGGTTAACCCAAGCCCAAATGGCCTTGACTGCCGTCGGGAGGGGCGGTAAGTTGGCGGCGCAGATGCTGGATTGGCGGGGTTACGGCCACCGCCGGCAGCGGCGATGGTGGGCGTAGCTCAGCTGGTTAGAGCACCTGGTTGTGGCCCAGGAGGCCGTGGGTTCAAGTCCCATCGCTCACCCACAATAACGGGGCGTGGCGCAGTCCGGTAGCGCACCTGCTTTGGGAGCAGGGGGTCGAAGGTTCAAATCCTTTCGCCCCGACCACAATTTTGTCGACGAGGATTCAGTTTCTCGTCGGCATTTTTGTAGCTAGGTGCCGAGGAGCCAAATCGGCTCTAGAGCGCAGACTCCCGCAGATTCCCGCAGATAACTCCCCTTTGCGTATACGGATTAGCGTATACGCAATCACCGTCAAAGCAACTCCTCTGGAATCCGTGAAGCATCCCAGAGGCTACGCCGAGGCTTGCAAATGGGCGCCGCCATGTTTTGTTTAGTTGAGCTGGACATAAGTGAGCCGATATATCGACGCGAAATATTGAATCTTTTTAAGGCGTCTGCACGGTGACAGGGTACCGAGACGTGACGCGACAAGAGTCAACACGGACAACTCGGCTATGATGTTGGAGGTGGTTATGCCCCGAGTTCGAGCCTAAAACTGGAAAAAGATAGACGGGTTCGCAATAGCCTTCGGTGGCTCGAACGACTTGAATTGAAGAGCAAATCAAGGAGACAATAATGGATAACACCCCAGACCTCCCCCGGATAATTGAGGGCACATTGCATCGGCTCCTACAGCCTGAAGATCTTGCAGCCATTTTCAGGTATGACCATGACTGGAACCAGTATTATTTGCTGTTGCTCACGACGGGCATCTGGCCCGTCGATGCAGCCATGTTGACCTACAACAATCTCAGTTGGGAGCGGAATGTCATTGGCCATTTCAGGCAAACGACAAACAAGTATGAGGAGGTTTCGGTTCCACCCCAGCTCCTTGATGATTACCCGCGGGGTGTGCCCCTGGACACCCCGCTGTTTCCGGATCTTTTTTCGGATATCGAGGACCAGGAATATCGACTGGAGCAATTGAGTGAAAAGCTGGGGCCGCCCGCTGACTACCTCGAATCAATCCTGTCGGCAGAAAGGAGGCCGGTCGCCTCCCTGGTCGCCTTCAGGGTGACCTATGATCAGATCATCCGGGATAGCCACGCTGGATCCGGACCTGCTGATTTACGACTGAAGGGCATATTGCCAGAAAAAATTAAGATCCCGCGGTCATGAGCAAGATGCCTGGCCTCAAGAAATGGAGATATCAGATGAAGTTCTTTCATCCTATCAGCCTTGAGACTTACGAGATAAAAGAGGCAATATCCTCCCTGCTCAGCGCCAGGATCCGGCTGGGGCAGACGATTTATTTTTCTTACAAGCAAATGACCAGAAATCAGAAAAAGGCCAAGATGAGTCAATCCCAATACTTGCATGCCCTTGCCCTAGCATTTCCCCGATTATCCCTGCGATCCTATCAGAGAGCCTTATCTGTATTCGAGCGGCTGGTCATCGATACCGGGCTGTGGATCGCTGACTTGGAGGAGCTGGACTTCACGATATTAGGTCGCATCGCCGAGTCCAAGCATCTCAACCCGTATAATCGTCGAGATTTGGTGGCAAATGTTCAGAAAATGATGAACGCTGGCCACGGTTACAAAGTAATCAATGAGAGTGTGAGCAAGGCGCTGGAATTCTACAAGAAATACCCGAAAAAGTGGCCCGAACAAATGGAGAAAGTTGATCGCCGCATGGCGGACGTGAAACTGAATGTCGGTCTGGCTCAATCGAATATAGATGAAGTGGAGTCTCAGGGCCAACTCCCGGCCGATTATTTTGATCTGGGTATACCTCGCGTTGTCCTTCCTTGGGATAAACCGGAACCTGAATGAATCCATCGGCCCATTCGCGATTTCTTCTATCGGAAGATTGGTCG
>JADFSS010000079.1 GCA_022560655.1 Candidatus Neomarinimicrobiota bacterium | reverse complement strand
TCCCCGTACACAGGCCCAGCTGGACGGCGCTCAAAAGGCCCTGGAGCTCGAGTTGGACGAACAGGCCCTCGCCTCGCTGGACGATATTTGGCCCGGTCCTGGCGGCGAGGCCCCCGAAGCCTACGCCTGGTAGGCGCCACCGCCACCGCAATTGCCCCTGCCCCGCCACAGGCGCGGGTCGAGGGGTGACGGGATATTAGATATGTAAGTTAGCGGCTGCAAACCCATTGATGGTCACGTGGTAGGGGCACAGCGCGCTGTGCCCCTGCGGCTACAAAGCGGGCGTCATCATCAGGTACACTTGACGGCTGCGCGGGCCGTCGAACTCGGCGAAGAAGATGCCCTGCCACCTGCCCAGCACCAGTTGGCCCCCTTCCACCAGCACCTGCGCCGAAGCCCCCACCAGGGACGACTTGATGTGGGCCGCGGCGTTGCCCTCGGCGTGGCGGTAACCGTCTTCGAAGGGAATGACCTTGTTAAGCTCCCTGGTAAGATCGCCCATCACGTCGGGGTCGGCGTTCTCGTTGATGATGATGCCGGCGGTGGTGTGGGGCACATAGAGGGTCAGCACGCCGGACGCCTTGCCTTGGCCGCTCAGCCACTGCCGCACCGGGCCGGTAATCTCAACGAATTCCACCCGCTGCTGGGTGCGCACCGCAAGCGTCTCCATGATCACAAGTTACGAGCTCCAGGTCCCGGCTACCGAATTTCGAGCCCTGCTTTTGCCACTGGCGTCGCTGGTGTCTTGGCGGTTTTTTCTTTACCCTCTTCCCCTCAATCTTAAATATTCACTCTTCAATCATCAATACACCCAATTGCCCCCATCTCACGTTTTCCGCTCCTTCTTGCGCGCGGCCGGGAACAGGACGTTGTTGAGAATCAGCCGGTAGCCCGGCGAGTTGGGATGCAGCGCCAGGTTGGTGGGCGGGTCGCCCACAAAGTGCTGGTAGTCTTCCGGATCGTGACCCCCCAGAAAGGTGAAGGTCCCCTGGCCCAGGTTGCCGTGGATGTAGCGCACCTCCTCGGTGCCCTCCCGCTCCCCCATCAGCACCACGCTCTTTTTCAGCGTGGACCGCCGGAAGTTGGTGGTCTGCCCCATGAAGCCCTTGATCACCCCCACGTGATTCTGCGTCAGCATGGTGGGCACGGGGTCGTACTTGGCCGCAAACTCGAACAGCGTGAAGTAGTCGTTCTCCGCCGAGCGCGGCGCCGGATTGTGGCTGGCCGGAATATCGATGGTGGCAAACTCATAGATCATGGGGTCGGTGTAGAGCTCATAGTTCTCGAAGGCGACGGATTGGAGGAAGTCCAACCGCCCGCTGGCGTCAGGGTGGGGCGGAGTGCCGTCGAACGGGATGCCGGCGATATCCACGTTTTGGGCTGCCAGGGCGATATCCCAACTGTCCGTGGCGGAGCACATGGCAAACAAAAATCCGCCCCGCACCACGTACCCTTTGATGGCTTGCGCCACCGCTTTCTTGAGCGCCGGCACGTGGGGGTAGCCCAGCTCTGCCGCCAGAGCCTTGTAATCCCGCTCCTGCTGTTTGTACCACGGCGCATTGGCATAGGAGCGCCAGAACTTGCCGTGCTGACCCGTGAAGTCCTCGTGGTGCAGGTGCAGCCAGTCGTATCGGGACATCCCCCCGGACAGGACCTCCCGGTCATAGATGGTGGCGTAGGGCACCTCGGCGTAGGTCAGCGCCAGTGTAACCGCGTCATCCCACGGCTGCCGGTTGGGCGGGCTGTAGACGGCAATGCGGGGGGCTTTTTCCAGCAGCACGATGTCCATATTGTGCTCGCCGATGGTGGCATAAATCGCCCCCAGCTGGGCTGCGTCCACCGGCTCGCTGGTAACGCCCCTCACCTGGCACTCCTTCCGGATCGCCGGCTGTGCGTCCACCAGAAAGGAACCCCCCCGGTAGTTGAGCAGCCACTCCACGTCGGTACCCCGCCGCAGGGTCCAGAAAGTCACGCCGTAGGCTTTCAGGTGGTCCCGCTGGCTCTCGTCCATGGGGATCAGCAGCTTCTGCGGCCAGAGCAGGTCGACGGCCAGCATGCTGAGCAGGACGACAATTCGGCACGCGTAGCGCGACAGCATCGGCGGGGCGGGCAGCACCGTGGCGGTCGTCCCGGAGGCCCGCCTTCGATCGCTCACCGGGCTGGCCTTCACTCCTCCCCCGGACGCAGCTCCCGGTAGCGGAGGCGGGCGGCGTCGGCATAGATGCTCAGCGGATAAGTATCCACAAATGTCAGATAGCGCTCCGCGGCCCGGTCGCTGTCGGCCGCCAGGTAGTCGGCCAGTTCCGCCGCCAGCAGCAGGCCCAGCTCGGTAAACTCCGTCTCCCCCGGCATCTTTAGGCTCAGCCGCTCCGCCGCCCCATGCTTGCCCTGCAGGGCAAGGAGCGTGGCCAGCCGGTATTGTAGGATGGGCGCGATCAGTGGCGAAAGTTGCCCCTTCACTGCTGCGCTGAGCACCCCCACAGCCTCACTTCGCCGGTTCTGCCGCAGCAGCGCCTCGCTGCGGACAAAGGCTTGGTAGGGCTCCGGGCTGCCCTGAAAGCGCCGCACCAGCCCCGATAGCTCCATCAGGTCGTTGAAGGCCGGGTCGGCCGGGCCCAGCGCCGCCAGCTCTCCGCCCAGGTAGGCCAGCAGCGAGTCACGGTCGCCTGAGAGAAAGATCAACTCCACTGCCTTCATGTCCAGCAGATTGGCCTGCTCCTTGCTGATGAGCCGGGTGGCGGCCCGCTGGCGCACCTCCTCGGCGGCCTCCAGGTCGCCTTTGGCCATCCACACGTCAATGAGGCGCAACAGGGTTTGCGAATAGTACTGGGCGGCCAGGCGCTCGCCGAGCACGGCCTCGTAATCGGCGATGGCCCCATCAAAATCGTCCAGTATGAGAAACTTGATGTCCCCCAGCCGCAGGCGCGCCAGGGAATTGTGCCGGGTCGTGGCCAGCGAATCATACAGCACAATGGCTTGCCGCAGCGCCCCCGTGCTCGCCTCCGTCACCCCAATGTAAGGCAGGGCGAAAAAGCGGTTGTCCCGATAGAATCCCGACAGCGGCAATGCCACGCTGTGTTCCCGGCTGCGGGCCTGATAGACGCCCGCCAGCGCCAGGATGGCCTCCTCGTAAAAAGCCACCGCCTCCGGGTCGGCCAGCAGCCCGTTAAGGACACGTTCCGCCAGGTCCCATTCGCCCTCGGCCACCAGGTCCAGGGCCAGGTCGACCCGCTCCAGGGCAGGCGCCTCCAGCTGCTGGTTGAGTTCCACGGCGCGTGCGAAGTTGCGGTTCTTGAATTCCATCGCGGCCAGAATGCGGAGGGCGCCGGCCGAGCCGTGGCCGGTGAGCTGCGCCCGCAGCATCGCGATGACCTCGGGTTCACTGGGGAAGCGCAGCAGTTGGTTCATCACGTTGCCCACTGCCTGTGGCTGTGCGGACAGATAGCGCAGGAATTCGGTGGTGGCCAGATCGTAGGCCAGCCGCGCGGCGTACAGGCGGCCCATATCCAGTGAGAAAAAGGCCGCATCGCCCTTTTCCACCCGCAGGCGCCCGAGCAGCCCCGCCGCCTCTTCCGTCAGGTTGCTGGTGAGCAGATGGGTGAGCACCAGGCGCTGGGCCGTGGCGTTCTGCGGGAAGCGCACCAGCAGGCTTTCCCAGGTCCGCAGCGCCGCGGACTTGCGGCCCAGCAACAGGAAAACGTCCCCCAGCTCCACCTGGCTCTGCAGATCGTCGGGCTGGCGGCGCAGGCGCGCGGCGATCACCCGGCGCAGGTCGTCGTACCTGGCCGAGCTGCGCAGCACCCGCTTCAGCCGCTGGTAATAGCGCGGGTTAGCGGGGAAGTCCGTGACTAGTTGCTCATAGATGGCCGTGGCCTGTTCGCTATTGCCGGCCCGCTCCAGCTTGAGCGCCAGGTTGAACGACTGCTCCGCAGCCCGCGCTGAAGGGCGGGGCGGGGGCGGGTTCAGCGCCTGAATTGGGGCCGCAGATAGAGGGGCCAGTGCCCAGGTCAGCGCGGTGAGCACGAGCGCGCGGGATAACCCCGGCCAACCGGCCCGGCGCATCAGTCCCCGCCCTCCGACCTGCCGGCCAGCTTCTGGAAATACGCCTGGATCAGGGTCTGGTAGTCCGGCGAATAGCCGGCCCGCAAGGCCTTTTCCATGGATCGCATGATCAGGTCATCCCGTTCACCCAGGTCGCTGGGCAGCCCGGCGGGACCGGTGTAGGCCAGCTGCCGCTCCGGCGAACGCCCCTTGCGCTCCTCTTTGAAGTCCTGTTCGCTCAGCGCTTTCTGGCTGTCCAGCAGGCGGGTGACAATACGCTGCTGTTTGTCCAGTGTCCGTCGGGTTACGCGCCGCCGTTGAAAATCCCGGATGACCTCATCCATATCCTCCAGCGCCTGGCCCAGCCCCCCATGCTTGCCGCCGCTCTGCTCGGAGAAGTCGTCCAGGATTGCCTTCAGCACCTGCGCCAATTGCCGCTGCCGGGCCTGCAGGCGGCGGGCCAGCTCCAGCCGTGACAGGGCGGATATCTGCCCCAGCTGCATGCCCAGGACCTCCGCGTTGAGACCCTGCTGGCCCTGGGTCAGGTTCTGCATGCGCTGAAGGTATTGCTCATAGCCCGAGGCCGACCCGCTCTGCTGCAGCTGGGCCATGGCGTTGGCCAGGGCTATGGCTGTCTCGTTGAGCGCGGTCATGCCCTCCTGCTGGGCTCCGGTGGCCCCCTGCGGGTCGTTGCCCTCCAGGCTCGTGACCGCCGCATGCATGGCGGCGTTGGCCTTGCCCACCGCCCGGCCCATCTCCGGCGTAATGTGGAACGACTGCTGGCCCAGGGCCATCATCTGCTCGATAAGACGGGCCAGCGCCTTCACCAGCAGATGCTGTGCCTCCGCTGCCTCCCGGACACGGGGCGAACTCCGGGAGAGCTCCTGCGACTCGGCCCGCAGCCGCTCCTGCTGCTTGGAGGCCGCCAGCACCCCGCTCAGTATCCGCTGAAACTGCGCCATCATCTCCCGCACCGCAGACGCCTGGAAAGCATCCCGGATGGCGGCGGCCTCAGCGCGCAAAGCCTGTAGCAGCTGTTCCCCCTGCTCCAGCCCGGACTCACTTTCGCCCTGTTGTCCACTCCGCAAGCTCTGGGTGCCCCGCTGCAACGCCGTCGTGGTCTGCCGGGTGAGGCCGGACGCCCGCAGATCACTCAGTTGCTCCGCCGCCCGGGAATCGTACGGCTGCACCGCCTCTGCTGCGGTCAGCATCGCCTCCCGGGCAGTGTTGAAGGCCCGCTCCTGTTCCCGGTGCCGCGCAGCCAGGTCGGGGAATCGCGGTGCCGCCCGCTGCCCTTCTGTTGGGTCCGTCACGGCGTCGTCAGGGGCCGTTTCGCCCGCGGCTTCCTCCCCGCGGGTCAAATCATCCAGGAGTCGCTCTTCCGTGGCGGCCAGCTGCTCCAGCCGGGTGACCAGCTCATCCATTTTCATTTCCGCCAGCGCACGCCGGAAAACATCCAGGAAACGGTCCAGCTGGGCCTCGAATTCGCTGGCCTGAAACTGCAGGTTCTGCAGGGCCTGCTGCAGCTGGTTGGGATCCAGCTCGGCCAGTGCGTTACGCAGCTTGGCCATGGCCTCCTCCAACTCGGGGGTCATGATCTCCGCCAGCAGGTTCTGCAGCTCATCGTACTTCTGGAGCACCTCGTCACTGAGCAGGTTGTTCTCGCTGGCCTGCGCCCCCAGCTGCGCAATCTGCTCCTGGACCGATTCCATCGCGGCCACCACCTGTTCGAGGGTCTCCAGCACCTCTTTGCCCTTCAGCTGCTGCTCCCAGGATATGGCCTCCGCGCCCCGGAAGGAGAGCTCCATCTCTTCCAGCAGCGCCTTCACCTCGTCCAAATCTCCCAGCACGCTCTCGGTAGCCTCGGTGGCCTCCTGGGCCTGCTGGTCGGCCCGCGCGAACAGGTCCTGCAGGGTGGGGAACCGGGCGATCATCGTCGCCGAGGTAGCTTGCCCCGGACCGGTCATGACATTGTTGTCGAAAACCTCCACCTGGAAGCGGACTTCGTCTCCGGGAATCAGCCCCAGAGGGTCCAGTTCCCAGAGGTAGGTCAGCCGTTGGGCCTTGCTCGCCGGCTGCAATTGGGGCATCGTCAGGGTGTAGACCTGGTCATCGGAGGCGAGATAGTCCGGGTGCCGGATGCTGTAGGCCAGCTGCGCCCGGCTAAAGCCGAAGTCGTCGGTCAGGTCCACCTGCACAACCACCACCATCGTCTCATCCAGCTCCACAACCATCTCCGGGGACACCATGGTGAGCGTGGGCGGATAATCGGGTCGTGCCGTAAAGCTGTAGTGGATGGGGTGGGCGTTGGTCACCTCCCGCCGGTCAACCACCGCTATGTAGATGTCGGTGTCCTGCTGCAACTGGAAGCCCCCGGTGATGGTCCGGCCCGCAACGGTAAGCGGCACGTCCTCCCCGTTCTGATTCATCACCGCCGCCTGCAGGGGCAGGTTCGTTTTGCCTTCCAGCAACACGTGGCTTCCCACCAGCGCAACGATGTCGGCCACGTTGCCCCCCATTCGTTCCACCGGCTCGCCCGTATAGGCCGGCGCCGTGATGGTGAAGGCCAGCTCTTCGATGACCGGCCGGTCGATGATGGAGATGCTGTGCGTCTCGGACACAATCCGGTCCCAGGAGGAAAACCAGGCCCGATTTACATACCGGGCATGGTAGCGGATATCGTCACCCATGTTCTCGAATCGGTAGTTGTACCGGTCCCCGTTGACAGCTAGGCTGGCGGAGCGCACCTGCCCACGGCTGTCCTCCCACACCAGTTCCACCTCCGCCGGCAGCGCCCCTACGCTGGTGAACGCGATCTCGGTGGTGTCGCCGGCCAGCACCTGGCTGTCGCCCGTGAGTGCCACCAGGATGAAGGGCGTCGGCGCCGGATAGTCCTGGCCGGGATGCAGCAGGCGGCCCGCGGATTCGAGCATGGCGCCGGGGGCCGTGACCCAGGCCAGCAGCAGCACTGCCAGCATGGCCGCAGCCAGCCGCAAGGGGGGATGGTAGCGCCGGGGCGTAAGGGCGCGCGCGTCCAGCCCCGTAAGTGCTTTTGCCACCTTGTGCACCGCATGGTTTAGCAGGTCGGCGTTCTCCAGATTGCTTTCCGTTGCCAGGCGGCGCTCCAGCTGCAGGGCGTTCAGCAGCCGGTCCGCCGCCGACGCGTCCAGCCGGTGCCCCACCCGCGCTGCGATGGCCTCCGGCCGCACCCACGGCCACCAGCCCCGCCAGGTCCCCAGCCAGCGCACCAGGACCGTCAGCGCCAGCAGCAGCAGCAGGTCGGCCAGCACCCAGACGATGATCGCGCGCACCGTGCCGGTCAGGTACAGGTGCGCTTCGTACCACACCGCCGTGGTCACACCCGCTGCCAGCAGCAACCCCACCATGAGCGCGTCGTAGCCCAGGTTCAACCGGGCCAGTCGGTAGCGGACCCGGCGCAGTTTGTACTTGATGGGCTGCGCAATCATCAGCGGCTCAGGGCGTAGGCAATGATGTTGGCTCCCATTTGCAGGGCCGCTTCACGCAGTCCCGGAGCCACATCATGGACTTGCGCATCTTCCCAGCCATCGCCCAGGTCGCTTTCGTAGGTGTAGAACACCACCAGCCGCCTTTCGTGGAACAGGCCCAGCCCCTGAGGTGGCTTGCCGTCATGTTCGTGAATCTTGGGCAGGCCATCGGGAAAGGGAAAGACGATATTGAAGATAGGATGGGCCGGGGGCAGTTCCACCCAGTTCTTGTCGGGAAAGACCTTGCGCATCTCCCGCCGGAAGGCCCGGTCCAGGCCGTAATTATCGTCGGCGTGCAGAAACGCCCCCGCCGTCAGATGCCCCCGCAGCATGGCCGCCTCCTCATCGGTGAAGTGGATGTTGCCGTGGCCGGTGAGATAGAGGTAGGTGCTGCCCCAGAAGGCGTCGTCGCCGATGGCGGCACGCGTCTCATCGGGTGCGATGGTGATGCCCGTATGCCTGCGGGTAAAGGCAATCAGGTTGGGTAGCGAGCTGGGGTCGCCATACCAGTCGCCGCCGCCGCCGTACTGCAGCCGAGTGATGGTCAGTGCGCCCGGGACCGCCTGGCTCCACGCGAAGGATGCGCCCGCTGCCAGGGCCAGCCCTAGAACCGGGCCCGCCAGCCGGCCCAACCTGCCCCTGCCGGCGGCGCTAGCCGTAGCGCTCGCGGAAGGCCAGCGGCTCGGTCTGTAACGTGGTGTGCTCAATGCCCCACTGCTCCCTCAGATAGTCCTGGGTTTCTCGCAGGCATCTGGGCCAGTGCCCCGATTTGACGCAGTCATCGGTGAGCTGGATATGGGCGCTCATGGCCAGGACCCCTGATGATATGGACCAGATATGTAAATCATGCATCTGGACAATATGTTCCCTGTTCACCAGCGCTTCCTCCAGGCGGTGATAATCGATCTCCGCCGGGGTGCTCTCCATGAGGACGTCCACGGCCTTCATCAGCAGCCGCCAGCCCCCCACCAGGATGAGGCCCGCGATGAGGACGCTCACCAGTGTATCCACCGGCGTCCACCCGGTGAGCAGGATGACGCCACCCGCCAGCATGGCCCCCACCGAACTGAGGCTGTCAAACAGCAGATGCAGGTAGGCTCCCTCCACGTTCAGGTTGCCGCGCCGCCCATGCCGGATGAAAAGCGCGCTGCCCAGGTTTACCGCCAGGCCCACCGTGGCGATGGCCAGAACGGGTCCACCGGCGATAATCTGGGGTGTGCCGGTGCGTTCCACCGCTTCAAGCAGGATATAGCCGCACAGCAGGATCAGGGCCACGCCGTTCGCCAGGGCTCCCAAAATCTCCGCCCGGAGGTAGCCATAGGTCCGGCGGGGATCCTTCGGGCGGGCCGCCAGCCAGCTGGCGAACAGGGCCAAACCCAACGCCGCTACGTCGGTCAGCA
>JADFSS010000078.1:4514-9139 GCA_022560655.1 Candidatus Neomarinimicrobiota bacterium | reverse complement strand
CATTTGGTGTGGAGAAGATGTGCCTGTCGTTGGCCGTAAGCCGGAGCGGGTTCTATTGCTGGAACCAATCAGGAGAGGGCAAAAGGGCGGCACAGAACCGTCTGCTGCTGGATAGTATCCGGCGCATACACAACTCATCCAAAGGTCGTTATGGAAGTCCTCGCATCACCGCTGAGCTAAAGGACCAGGGCCTCGCCTGCAGCCGCCCGCGGGTCGCCAGGCTGATGCGCCAGCACGATATCAGGGCCAGAGCCAGGAGGAAGTTCAAGGCCACCACCAACTCCAAACACAAGCATGCGGTTGCGCCGAACCTGCTGGAGCAGGTGTTCCAGGCCGAGGCTCCTAACCGGGTCTGGGTCTCTGACATCACCTATATCCGCACCCTGGAGGGCTGGCTGTATTTGACGGTGATCATGGATCTCTATAACCGGAAGATCGTCGGTTGGTCCATGAGTGAGACGATGGAAGCCACCGACACCACCATACCGGCCTTCCAGATGGCCGTTAAAGGATGCCAACCGCTTCCGGACCTGGTGTTCCACTCGGACCGGGGCGTGCAGTATGCCTGTGAACCGTTCGTTGCCCTGCTCAGCCGGTCAAGGTCGATCCAGAGCATGAGCGGCAGAGGTAACTGTTACGACAATGCTGTAGCGGAAAGTTTTTTCCATACCCTGAAGACTGAACTGGTCCATCATGAACTCTACCGCACACGGGCAGAGGCCAGGCGCTCTCTGTTCGAGTACATAGAGGGCTTTTACAATAGGACCAGAAAGCACTCAACCTTGGGATATAGATCCCCAGTCGAGTATGAAAACATGAAGTTCAAACAGGCAATATGACTTCTCGTAGTGTCCACTTTTTTGTAGCAAGATCAGTTTCCTGCTATTCCATACTTCGGGGGGGCCGTGCTCCGCACCAGTTTATTCCTGTTGGTAACCGCTTTTTCTGCCTGCGTCGGTTTTTTGCCATCCGTCCGGACCCAGCCCAGTGCCGGCGACCAAATGTTGGCGATGGAAAGGGCCGATTCAACCTATTTCTACGGAGTTGGCCGAGGGGAATCCAATAGCCTATTAATAGCCCGCGACAGGGGCGCATTGAAGGCTCGACGTGATCTGATTGCTGTCTTTCAGGTGCAAATTGATGCTGTACATAGATTATTCATTGAGTATGGACGGTCGACTAGCGATTGGTCGACGTACCATAAATTTCCTGATTTCCCCAAGTCACCTCCTCACCAGCCTCTCGATCTATCAGGGATTCTCATTGCAAATATCAATGACGAACAGATTAACAACCAGTGGCAGGCCACAGTCGTAGTCAGAATTAGCCGGGAAACCGCCTGGGTGGCATATTTAGCCTGGTTGAATACCGTGGCAGGCCCGGATTACTACGAGAGATTCTTGAAGTTTATTACTGAAATGGGGTTACCATGACTCGTTATCTTCACCGTCTGTTTGCGATTCTTCCCCTCACACTAATGCCCCTCCATGCTCAGGATGCCTACCAGGATTGGCTCGAGAAACAGCAGGCCGGATTCCAGGAGTACCAGGAGCAGCAGGACCAGCAGTTTTCCGCTTTCCTGAAGGCCGAGTGGGAAAAGCTCAACGCCTTCAAAGGGATCGTGCCTGATGAAACCCCCAAGCCGGTGAAGATCCCGGTGTATAAACCACCCAAGGAGAAGGATCAGCCCAAACCGCCCCCCGTAACCAATCCCGTGGCGGCCCCGGATATTCCCAAGCCCAAGCCCGCGCCGAAGCCCGCGCAGCTGGAAATGCCCCGGGCGGTGAAAGTGAAACACAGCCGGGCACTGACCATCAAGTTCCTCGGCATGCGGCTGGGCTTTGAGATAGACGGCGAGATGGCCCGGCGCCCGCAGGGCAGCATCGGCAAGCAGTTCGTCAGTGACTACTGGGAGCAGATCACCCGCACGGACTATCTGTCCACCTTGCGGCAGGCCATGCATGTCCGGCAGCAGCTGGACCTCAACGACTGGGGCTACGGCCTGCTGCTCAAGCGGATCGGTGAGGCCATGTACGGGAACGAGGAGCACCTGGTGGACCTGTTCACCTGGTTCATGCTGCTCAAGTCGGGCTATGACGCCAAGGTAGGGTACACCTCGGACCGGATTCTGCTCCTGCTGCCCTCCGGCGACCAGATCTACAGTATCCCCTTCTTCAGGTTTGAGGGCAGTCAACAGAAGTACTACACCATCGCCTTCGGCGAGGCGCCCGGCGGCCGACACGCCTCTGTGTACATCTACAAGGGCGATTATGCGGCAGCGCAGACCCTCATGGATTTCTCCGTCCGCACGGTGCCGGCCTTGAATACCGCCCATGAGAACCGCATACGGACGTTCACCTACAAAGGTACCCCATACCGTGTGCCCACCGTGGTCAACAAGGATATTGTCGAACTCTACCGCTACTATCCCCTGACCCCCATGGCGGTGTTTTTCAACGCCGCCGTGTCGCCGTCCGTGAATTATCGTCTGCTGAGTTCAATGGGCAAACTGATTGACGGCAAATCGGAAGCCGAGGCGGTGAACATGCTGCTGCGCTTCGTGCAGACCGCCTTCGAGTACCAGACCGACGACCAGCAGTTTGGCCGGGAGAAGTACCTCATCCCCGATGAGACCCTCTACTACGGCAGCTGCGACTGCGAGGACCGCTCGATCCTCTTTGCCCACCTGGTGCGGGAGCTGGTGGGGCTGCCGGTGGTGGGGCTGGACTATCCGGGGCACATCGCCACGGCGGTGCAGTTCAGCCAGCGGCTCCCCGGCGCCCACGTGGGCTACCGCGGCGAGCAATACCTCATCTGCGACCCCACTTACATCAACGCCGACATCGGCATGGTCATGCCCCAGTTCAAGGACACCCCGCCGGTGCTGATCGGGCTGCCATGAGAATAGCAAATAGGAGGAGCATCATGTCTAGAATATTAAATCCAGCCATAATCGCATACAGCCTCTCAAGCGTAGTTCCCGCCCAAGAGAGCAAACCGGAAGTCTTTGTGCAGCTGGGGCATGCAGGTGTGGTCTATTCCGTTGCCTTCTCCCAGGATGGCCGCTCTGCCCTGTCGGGGAGTGCGGATAAGACTCTCAAGTTGTGGGAAGTGGCCAGCGGCCGGGAAGTCCGCACCTTTAAAGGGCATGCCGAAAGTGTCAAATCCGTGGCCATTTCCCCAAACGGCCGCCACGCCCTTTCTGGGAGCAATGACAAGACCCTCATGCTGTGGGACATCACCAGCGGCCGGGAAATCCGCACCTTTGTAGGACATTCCAACGATGTAACTTCCGTGACTTTTTCCCCCAATGGTCGCTATGCTCTGTCGGGGAGTGACGATAAAACCCTCAAGCTGTGGGACATCTCCGGCGGCCGGGAAATCCGGACTTTTATAGGGCATTCTGCATCGGTTAATTCCGTCGTCTTTTCCCCTGATGGCCGCACTGCCCTGTCGGGGGCCGGTGATCTCCTAGTGGGTAGAGTCAAGCTTTGGGACCTTTCCAGCGGCCGGGAAATCCGCACCTTTGAGGGGCATGCCACAGCTGTGGCATCCGTGGCCTTTTCCCCCGCTGGCCGTACTGCTCTGTCGTGGAGTACGGATGGTACCCTCAAGATTTGGGAGGTCTCCAGTGGCCGGGAAAGCCTCTTACGGGGGCATGCCCACAGTGTCCATTCAGTCGTCATTTCCATTGATGGCCGCACTGCCCTGTCGGGGAGTAGGGACAACACCGTAAAGCTATGGGACATCTCCAGCGGCCGGGAAATCCGCAGCTTCAATGGGCACAAGGATCATATTACTTTGGTAGCTTATTCCCCTGATGGCCGCACTGCCCTGTCTGGAAGCAAAGATAAAACCCTGAAACTCTGGGAAATAACCAAGAGTCGGGCAATTCGCACCTTTAAAGGACATAAAGGTTCGATTTATTCTGTGGCATTCTCCTCGGATGGTAAATTTATCGTATCTGGAAGTTGGGATAAGACCCTCAAGCTCTGGGATCTCACTAAATATCGGGCAATCCGCACCTTTGAGGGGCATAGAGTTCCGATTAATTTTGTGGCATCCTCCCCGGAGGGTAAATTTATTCTGTCGGGGAGCAAAAATTCTAGCCTCAAGCTATGGGAGGTCTCCAGTGGCCAGGAAAGCCGTACCTTTACAAAACATGTTACTTCCGCGGCCTTTTCGCCTGATGGCCGATACATCCTATCGGCGGGGAGTTTTGATGAGACCCTGAAGCTGTGGGAGGTCGCCAGCGGAAGTAACATCCGCATATTTGAGGGTCATTCTGGTTGGGTTAGTTCCGTCACCTTTTCCCCGGACGGCCGATATGCCGTGTCAGGGAGCATTGACGGTACGATCAGAATTTGGGATGTCGAAACCGGTGAAGAAATCGTCAAACTGGTTTCGTTCACCGACGGTGAGTGGGTCTCCATTACCCCGGAAGGCTACTACGACGCCTCCCCCAACGGCGCCAAGCATCTCAACGTAAGGGTAGGCAACGAAGTCTACAGCATGGACAACTATGCCGAGACTTTCTTCCGGCCCGACCTGGTGCAACTGGCATTGGCGGGTGAAAGCCTGGCCGGCTTTGCCACGCTGGACGACATCAAGCCGGCGCCGGGGGT